>NZ_JBEONP010000063.1:0-21040 GCF_040544435.1 Undibacterium sp. GrIS 1.2 | reverse complement strand
CTTTCATCTTGCCAGAAATGGCCGCTCCTTTCTCATCTATTTTGCGCTTCTCGCAATAAAATTACTCTCCGGTGTTTCGTTTTGCAAGAACCTCAGCAGAAATATTATAAAAAATTCGATACCTTTTAACTGATAGCCTCAACAATATCATTTAGCTAATTTTACAAAAGCAAGGTTTACATTCCGACAAAGATCATTTACAGTTGGTCGGTTTTTCCAACCAGGTGCAACAATGCTAATACAAATTTCCCGCTCTCCCAGGAAAGTGAAATTAGTCTTATCCCTACTTCTAGCAAGCATTCTGCAATTTTCTTTTTGCAGTCCAAGCTTCAGCGCCGACAACCCCTTCCCCGAATCATCTACGGCTTACACCAAACTGCAAGAACTGCGTGAACGCGCATCTAGCCTGACGATTAAAGCAATGGACATGCTTGGCATCCGTTACAAACGCGGCGGTAATACGCCAGAAAATGGTTTAGATTGCAGCGGTTTTGTGCGTTTGGTATTTAAAGACGCGCTAGGGACAGACTTACCAAGAACCTCGAACGAGATCAGCAAAGTTGGCGAAAAAATTGACCAAAAAGATTTACAGCCCGGCGACCTGGTTTTTTACAATACATTGCGTCGCGGCTTCTCACATGTGGGAATTTATTTGGGCGACAACAAGTTTATTCACTCCCCCTCAGCTGGTGGTCAGGTAAGAGTAGAAAGCATGGATATAGCTTATTGGAAAAAACGCTTTAACGGCGCTAGAAGAATTAACGATGACGAAAAGAATTGAGCGAAATTGAGTTAATAGAACCAGCATCGCGCAGCACCTGGATGCTCCCGCTTAGCATCTTAAAATACTTCAAAAAAACACATACTCCCCATCAATATCAAGAATATTGGCTCAACGTCCACATTATATATGGACGACCAAATATACTAACAGGGAGTATGCAAATCATCTATCTTGCATCATGCGGATTTTTTGTTTGATATCCGTCATCATCGACATGGTTACCTTCTCACCTGCCAATATCGCCAAATTTCTACCGGCAAAATCATTACCCTTCATACTCGCCAAGTCAGGTCGGATCACTACATCTGCATTCTTTAATTCAAACTGATTCAAACTTTGCCCCATGATGGTAAAAGTTTGTAGCAGCACATCCAGCGAACTAGAGGCGGATTGCGCATCCGGTTGCGAAGAGATATTCACAGCAATCACAAAATCGGCTCCCATCTCACGGGCGAACCGTACTGGTACAGGAGAAACTAAGCCACCGTCCACATATAACCTATCATTAATTCTAACGGGCTGAAATACGCCCGGTACCGCAGAAGATGCCCGGACTGCCAACCCGGTATTCCCGCGTTGAAACAGAATAGGCAAACCCGTATGTAAATCGGTTGCTACGGCGCCAAATGGCTTTTTCAAGCGCTCAATCGGCACCTGCACTACCATCTTATTCACGTAGTTTTGCAAGGCATCTCCTTTGAGAACTCCGCTAGATTTGGCGAATAAAGGTAAAGACCAATCAGAAATCGTTGCCTCATCCATATCCAGAGCCATTTTCTGCAACGCAAAACCATTGTTTCCCGCTGCATACATCGCTCCAACTACACTACCCGCGCTGGTACCAACAATGATATCCGGCACAATGCCTTGCGATTCCAGCGCCTTGATGACGCCAATGTGTGCAAAGCCACGGGCCGCACCACCACCTAAAGCCAAACCAATGCGTATTGTTTTAGGCACTTTAAAAATTGGCGCAACTGGAATCACAGGGGTGACCACTGCCACAGGCGGCGAAGTCGTCACACATGCACACAAGCTAATCAACAATAAACTGCTAACAAAACTTCTGACCTTACGCAATAATTTTCTTTGGAAAACTGTAGCCATAAACTGGTTTATCTCCATCATTTAACATCCATGCTTTGCATAGATTAAAAACTAAACACATATAAAAAAACCCGCGTTCTCATTAGAGCAACGCGGGCTTGTGATTTGTTCCAACTATTTTTATTTTATTTATCATACAAATTTGGCGGAGGGTGTGAGATTCGAACTCACGGAGGACTCTCATCCTCGCCAGTTTTCAAGACTGGTGCATTCAACCGCTCTGCCAACCCTCCAAGCCCGTTATTATAGCTATATTTTGTCGGTTTGAGGCATTTTTCTTTGTCAAATTATTCTTCATATTCACTTATGTAAATCTGTTTCGACTGAAAAACAAAAATCGCTTGCTAACATCGGCGTCAGTTGATCGGGATTCACGGGGCGGGAAAACAAATATCCCTGCACCTCATCGCAGCCTGCATTTTTAAGGAAAGAAAACTGCTCCCAATTTTCTACGCCCTCAGCAATTACTTTATGACGGAGTTTTTTAGCCATACTGATAATTGCGTCAGCAATTGCACAATCATCATTGTCGCTTGGTATGCCTTGAATAAAAGAACGATCAATTTTAAGAGTATCGATAGGAAACCGTTTTAAGTAAGACAAACTAGAGTACCCAGTACCGAAATCGTCCAAAGATAAAGTCACGCCTAGAGCGGTAATCTCGTCCATGATCGTGATGACGCTTTCGGCACTATGCATCAACATACTCTCAGTGATTTCCAGCTCTAGCCACGCAGGTGATATCTGATAAAAAGATAGCGCCTGCCTAACCCGACTTGGCAAAGTAGAAGAAAACTCTTTAGCTGACACATTGACGGCAATGCGTAGTGGCGAAATATGCAAATCTTGCCATCGCCTGGCCTGCTCACAAGCGGTCTCTAAAACCCATGCATCAATTTGCAAAATTAATCCCGTCTCTTCGGCGATTGGAATAAATTCTGCTGGTGGGATCAATCCTTTTTTTGGATGATTCCATCGGATCAAGGCCTCTGCACCGATCACACGACCGTTACTGATATCAATTTTCGGTTGATATAAAAGAGAAAACTCTCCGTGCTGCAGCGCACGACGCAAACCCGACTCCAAATATAATCGTCCGGCAATCGTACGATTCATTTCATTGTCGTAAAAAGCATAACTGCCACTAGCGCGCTCCGCATTGCGCTTCGCCTTAAACATGGCAATGTCTGACTTTTGCAAAAGTTTGTCCGCCTCCATGCCATCTTGCGGATAAATACTGATACCGATACTTGCGCCTATGCGCAGCTCTTGCCCATCAACAAAAAAGGCATGATCTAAAGTTGATAATAATTTTTGCGCGACCAAACCTGCATGAAAATGCTGTGGGATTTCTAACAACGCAATTGCAAATTCATCACTGCCCAAACGAGCGATCACATCATTTTCGCGCAAGGCTACGCGAAATCGTTCTGCTACTTGTTTAAGTAATAAATCACCGATCGCATGTCCTAGAGTGTCATTAATTGGCTTAAAGCGATTCAGATCAATAAACAATAAAGCACCGATAGAGTTATTACGCTGAGACTGTAGCAATGCCTTATCAACTAATTTTTTAAACAAAGTGCGATTAGGTAAATCGGTCAGGAGATCGTAATAAGCCAGATGATTAATTTTCTCTTCTGCGTGCTTACGTTCAGTGATATCGCTTAAATAACCGATAATTCCCACAGGTTGAGTGTTGGCATCACATAATGGAGATAAGCTTAGACTGGCCCAAAAAACTTCACCTGATTTTTTGCGCCGGCGAACTTCCATCTGACGGCCGCCTTGCTCCAAAAAAGAATCAAACAAGCGCAGGCCGTCTAACTCTTCATCTTCATACAAAAATAAAATATTTCTGCCGATGACCTCGTTTGCGCTATAACCAAACAACATTTCTGCGCCACGGTTCCAACTGATAATAAATCCAGCCAAATCCATGGTAATAACGGACTCATGAATTTGATCGAGAATTTGCGATTGCTGTAATTGGGTTTCTGCTGAGGCTTTATAACGTTGGTCTAGTTGTGCTTTAGAAGCAAATAAATGCGCCGTCAATTCGGCTAGTTTATTAAGCTTTGCGATATCACTTTCATTATAAATTCCGTTTTTGCCACTCAGAACAAAAAACGCTTCTGCTGATACAGCGGACTGCAACTGTTAAACATTGCTCACGTCCGCCGCGGACCTCACTTGCTGAACGTAAGCAGCATCTGACGTATTGAAAATAGCCTGAACAATCCGCGTCAACTCGGTCTCTAAAGAATGGCCATCCAGGCACAACACGGCCTCACCCAAGGCCGCGCCCAGACTCAGATCATTATCCAGATCACTGTTCAGATTACCCGTGTTCGCGCGTGACTTCATCTACATGTCCTGACAAACCTGATTAACCCAAACATAAGCCTTGGTCAGGCTGTCGTAATACATCTCTGCATCAAGGCCAATTTTTTGTAATGTTGCAGCATCAAGATTGGCGGTGATGCGGTCCGCTTGAGTAACAAGTTGCAATTGCGCGCCCATAACACCATCGTGATTTAACAGGGCGGCCAACACATCATCGATCAAATTCAATGGCAATAAAATTTCAGCTAGGGGGCTTCCAAATAAGGTATCCAGTAAAGAGAACATACCGACCATGAAAGCACTATCTTGCTGATCCCTGTTGCCGCCATTTTTTTGGCAAATCACTTCCATCAAACTGGCGCGAAATGCAGCGCGCAACATCAGAGGATTAAGTGCGCCGCTATTATCACTAGGACGGGCATACAACAGTAACTGCAACCATCGTTGTAATTGCCGCCGCCCGAGCAAATTAATGGCCTGCCCAAAGCTCGATACTTTGACTGTCTGCGCAAATGCGGCAGAACTAACCATCTTAAACAACATAAACGACAAGGTGGTGTCTTGCTTAAATAGCTCCTCCAGCTCGCGTGACTCTGCATCGCGAGATACTAATCCGAGCAATTTCAATAAACGGGTTCTGGCAGTTGCGTCGCCTGATTTATTATTCGGCGCAGGATTAAAGGCATAGTCGCCGCAAAACGAGCTAAATCCTATATCGGACGCTGCTTGTAATTGCGCTGCTGTATTCACATTTTTAGCGATATGCAGACCCTTGCTTAAACTGGCTAACCAAAGCTTTATTGACATGGGTACGCCAGCGGTGCAATCGACACAAACAGTACTAGATCCATCCCAGACTAACGTAGTCTGAGAAGCAAAATCGTCGACGACAATTTGCACACCTTTAGACACTAAATAGTTCAGTTTGGTTTGTGCATCAGGGCTATTACAACTTGCCTCTGGAATGCACAAAATTATTTTTGAGGCGGCAATACGAGCATCAATATCTGCTGGTAATGCAATGACGTCATCGATAGGGAGAAGGAGCGACAGCGAGGATAACTCATCAAAAAAATCACTACTTTTAAAGTGATGTAATAACTGCAAAGAATTTGCAAGGACAGCGTTATCAAAATGAACGCTCAAAGCAACTAGTTGCTGCTTGTTGTTAACGATCGGAGTCAGTGGAGAAATTGGTAACGTCAGGCCAGTCGCATTGGTCATATAAACAATTTTTGATCTTAGTTGGATTTTCTATTTGCTTTCTGCTGCCTGATCTTACGAAAACTGATGCAATGAGGTTTTAGCTCTTTGCAGAAAAACATTTTTACATAAGTCGTAAGCAGCTTTAAATACTAAGTTGAAAATTAATCAATTGCAATATTATTTAACGTTTTACTTTAAGTATTAGTCTAGTGTTGTTCTAAGTAAGCCATGAATAAGACTGTTTTCACAACAGTGAGCTTGTAATAACCCTAAAGCATGCGAATAAAGAACAATCAGCTGTCGCTGTCACTCTTGGTCTTTTAAAAACAAGGTCTGTAAATCATTTAAAAAACGTCGCCCCAACTCGGTTGGACGGATGTACTGATGATCCCGGGTAATCAATCCTTTTTGCTCTGCTATCGATAACTCTTTTTCAAGATCATTAAGTAAAAGACCTGTGCGTTCATTGAATAGATTGACGGCAAAACCCTGATTTAGTCTTAAAGCGTTGAGCATAAATTCAAAGCCCATTTCATGGCGCTGTATCTCAACGCTTTCTTGCACAGCTACCCCGCGCAGACTCTCTTCCATATAGGTTTTTGGCTGCTTATAACGGACTTGTCGCACCACTTTATGCGGGAAAGAAAGTTTGGAATGGGCGCCAGCACCGATACCCAGATAGTCGCCGAAGTTCCAGTAATTTAAATTGTGACGTGACTCTTTACCTGGCTTGGCATAGGCAGAGACTTCGTAATTACCATAACCAGCTTGCGTCATTTTGGTCTGGATCAAATCCTGCATTTCTGCGCTCAGATCATCGTCGGGTATCACTGGCGGAAATTTAGCAAAGTAGGTATTCGGCTCCAGCGTCAGATGGTAGAGCGACAAATGTGGCGGTGCGCAGGCAATCGCGGTTTCGACATCTGACTTTGCCTGCTCCAAGGTTTGCCCTGGCAGTGCAAACATCAGATCGAGATTAAAATTATCAAAATATCGTTGTGCGATATCGATGGCGCGCCTGGCCTCATCGCCATCATGAATGCGCCCCAGCGCTTGCAGATGCTGTGAGTTAAAACTCTGAATACCGATCGATAAGCGGTTGATACCGCTCTGACGATAGGATCGAAACTTTTCGGCCTCAAACGTACCCGGATTGGCTTCCATTGTAATTTCAGCCGCGCCGTCAATTGGCAACAGCGTTCTGACATCCGACATCAGGCGATCCAAACCTGCTGCTGACATCAGACTAGGCGTGCCGCCACCAATAAAAATGGTGTAAATCTTGCGCCCCCAAATCAGAGGCAAGGCCGCTTCTAAATCAGCACGCACGGCGTCCAGATACATGGTTTCATCAAAACTACTTTTTACCTCATGCGAATTAAAGTCGCAGTAAGGACATTTTTTGACGCACCAAGGAAAGTGGATATACAGCGATAGTGGTGGCAGGCTAGTAAAATTAAACTGCCCTGCTCCCAAAAAATGACTGACAACATCTTGCGGCACAGACGAAAGATCGACAGTTTTCTTCTTCGGCGTCAGTAATTCAATTGGCTTGATCGGGATCATCTTAACTTCTCTAGCAGCACACGCAAAGCTTGTCCGCGATGCGACCATAGGCTTTTTTGTTCAGGACTGAGTTCTGCCACGGTTTTACCTAAAGCCGGTATCCAAAAATGCGGATCATAACCGAAACCATTATTACCTTTTGGCTCAGCCACGATCTCGCCATGCCAAAGTCCATCTGCAATAACCGGCTGCGGATCATGTTCTGAACGTACGTACACCAACACACAATAGTAGTATGCCGATTTGTCCGTTGAGGCGGCCAGTTGACTGATCAAGTGTGCATTATTACGCTGATCAGATTTAGGTTCTCCTGCAAACCGGGCAGAAAATACACCTGGCGCGCCTTGCATCGCATTCACACAAATCCCTGAGTCGTCTGCCAAAGCGGGCAAACCCGTCAATTTGGCAGCGTGCCTAGCTTTGGTGAGGGCGTTTTCAATAAAGGTGAAATACGGTTCTTCAGCCTCGGGCACATCAAATTCAGATTGTGCGTGTAGCGTGATGCCTAGTGGCGACAATATGTGGAAAAACTCTTTGAGTTTGCCTTGATTATTCGAGGCTAAGACAATTTTTTTGGCATTCATTTTACGATTTTTTTACTAAGATAAAACATCTTCAGAGGAGGGTCTGTTAACATTTAAATCGGAGGTACGAGCAAATCTAAAAAATATACTCATCACGAGTATATTTTAATCGTCCAGATAACTACTGGACAATAAGGCATATTTTATAAAAATAAGGGGGAGTATATTAAATCTCCCTTCTATATTTACATCAATAAAATCGAGACTCCGCTGACTACAACAAGCCTAAGACCTGTTTCTGCAATGCGATTAAATCCGTAATACCTTCATGCGCTAAATCGAGCAAACAATCCATGGTAGCGCGATCAAATGCCACACCTTCAGCCGTGCCTTGCACTTCAACAAACTGACCTTGGTCTGTCATGACGACATTCATATCAGTATCGCAAGAAGAGTCCTCGGGGTAGTCCAGGTCTAACACGGGCATCCCTTGATACACACCGACAGAAATCGCTGCCACAAAATGTTTGACCGGCACGGCGGCAATCGCACCGCGCTCCACCAGTTTTGAAAAAGCATCATACGCCGCAACCATTGCGCCGGTGATCGCAGCAGTACGTGTACCGCCATCCGCTTGAATTACATCGCAATCGATATGCAAGGTGCGCTCCCCAAAGGCCTCCAGATCAAACGCTGCGCGTAAGGACCGACCAATCAAACGCTGTATCTCTTGGGTGCGGCCGGATTGCTTGCCTTTGGCGGCTTCACGATCCATGCGGGTATGTGTTGAACGCGGCAGCATGCCATATTCAGCAGTCATCCAGCCCTGCCCTTTACCTTTTAAAAAACCGGGCACTTTATCTTCAATACTGGCGGTGCAAATCACACGCGTATCTCCAAACTCAATCAATACCGAACCTTCGGCATGTTTGGTGAAGTGACGATTAATGACAACAGGACGCAGGGCATTGGCCGAGCGTCCGCTAGGACGATTTGATTGAGGCATAGTAGTAAATAAAAATGAGTGAAATTTAAGAAAATTTATAACGAGGACTTAGGCCAAGTTAGCGACAAATTCCATCAGGGCTTGGTTGTCACGCGAGACGATTTATGAATTGCGTTGCGAATTTCTGCAATCGCCTTTTCTATTTCTACCTCGTTAAACGCGTCGGCCTCGGCATTGTCTGCCTCGCCGGGTGGGGGCGCCTGTATCGTCGTTGTAATTGATCCTATGGGTAAAGTATTGGTAGAGATAATCGAGGAATCTTCAAGCTTATCATCGCCCTCCCACATCATTGCTAACGCAGTGACATTATCGCTTTGTTTGCCAGCGATATCGACGGCAGACCGAATCAATTCCGGTACAGCGCGCACGATAGTATGGTCATTCAGGCGTTGCGCCAGCATATGATCTGGCAGTACCGACCATAAACCATCTGAACACAAAAACAGCAGGTCACCAGCTTGCAAAGTTGCTCTGCGCGATAGCTCCACAATCGGCGCATTTGGCGCACCTAAGCAATTAAATAGTTTATTACGATCAGGATGAGTATGGCGTTCTGACGGATCAACCTTGCCTTGTGCGATCAATGTCTCCAGCCGTGAATGATCCTTGGTACGCAATAAAATTTGCCCTTGGCGCATCCAGTACAAGCGCGAATCGCCGCAATGCGCCCAGTAGGCGTAGCCATTTTGGATCAGACAGGCAACGATGGTTGTGCGTGGTGTTTCAGGCAGATTGTGCATCTCCCGATACCGATGTATTTCTTGGTGTGCAGCGAAAAAACTGTCCTCCAAAAACCGCTCTGGCCGTCCTATCATCGGATGGGCATTTTGCTGGAACAAATTGCCTATTGTTTGCATGGCAATCGTTGCCGCCATCTCGCCCATGATATGACCGCCCATGCCGTCTGCCAGCAGCAACAGGATGACATCGCGGGTAAAACTATATCCCATGCGATCCTGATTGACTTTGCGACCGCCGATATGACTTTCTTGATAAACAGAGAAACGCATGAGATGTGTAGTGGTAATTACTATTGTTTAGGGTGAGTAACCATGAAGAGTATTGACTACCCTCCGATCAAACTAGTTTATATATTGCATAGCAAAGAGGATGAATTACATCGATAAAAAACTGCACTTAATTTAAGGTATGGTCTTGTATCGTTGTATCGTCGTTCTCATTTTTTCTATTTTTAACTGTATTGAGTAAGGTCGTTACTTTGAGCTTAATTTTTTCTACTATGCTTAATTCTTTTTGCGGTTGCTTTTGAAGTTGCAAAGCTTTTTGCAGAGCGAACACGCTTTGCGGACGCTCCAGCGGATCCATTTTCAGACACCAACGCACTACCTCGATCAATTCTGGCGAATACAAACCATCCAGCTTACGGTAATGGTTCTCCATCTTGTCGCCATTTTTACGCTGATCTGAAGGTTGTGGCGGTGCGCCAACCATACAGGCAAAAATAGATGCGCCGATGCTATAAATATCCGTCCACGGACCCAGATTACCATTTTTAGAGTACAACTCCGGTGCGGCAAAACCTGGCGTATACATCGGGTATAGCTTAGGCAAGTCTGTTTTTAAAGTTTGGCGCGCCGCACCAAAATCCAACAAAATTGGTGTCCCATCCAAACGTAAATAAATATTGGCTGGCTTCAAATCCAGATGCAACAATTTATTGGTGTGCACCTCTCGCAAGCCGTTCATCACCAGATTAAACATGCGACGAATAAAACGCTCCGACACCAAGGGCTTTTCGCCTTTGTCGCGCCGGCGCAAAATATGTTCTTGCAATGATCGGCCTGATTCATAGGCCATCACCATATACACCGTCTCGTTCGCACGGAAAAAATTGATCACGCTGACCACATTAGGATGTGCGATACGCGCCAGTGCCCGGCCTTCTTCAAAAAAGCATTTGAGACCAATGCGATAAATCGGCAGATTTTCTGATGAAATGGAAGGCACTAACTCACCTTGCTGTCGCAAAGCTAAAGAGCTAGGTAAATATTCCTTGATAGCGACGGCATTACCGTCTTCATCAGACGCCAGATAAACAATACTGAACCCGCCAGAGGCAATTTTCTTTACAATGCGGTATCCAGCAATCTCCAGCCCGTCCGGCAAGGGTGCGTTATTTTGTGCGGCCATATCGTCCTATATCCATTTATATGAGGGATTGTGTTGATGTTTGGTGATTTTGTAAAGGATATCGAGAAAGCAAATCCGCTGATTGCTGCATTAGTTGCTTCTTAGTTCGCCAATTAATTAGCTTAATTAGTGAGCTTAAATAGAGCTCGAGTCAACATCGGACAGATCGCCTGTTGCTAGCCTTCCTTCTATTTCGCCGGTGGCGCAGTAGCTTTGATTATCAGTATCAAAAAACTGCAAACTCTAAATCATTAACACTTATACAAAATTGTGTCCTTAACATGCAGTAGCAAAAATAGCCCGAATCTCGAACAAGGCAAGCAAACGGCGCCATCCAGGTTTGGCGTAAGCTTTATAATAAAATTAGATGTCCGTCCAGAAACATACAGCATACCAAGGAAATAACGTGAGTATTTATAGCATGACAGGCTACGCCGCCAGCACCCAAGAAACCGATGCAGGCACGATTACTATCGAAATCAAGAGCGTCAACTCGCGTTTTTTAGATTTACAATTTCGGATTAACGATGATTTCCGCTCGGTAGAACCAATCTTCCGCGAAGCGATTTCCCGCAAATTAAGCAGAGGAAAAGTGGAATGCCGCTTCAGTTTTGGCAAAAAAACCAGTAGCGGTAATGCCAAAGCCTTGAATGCAGACGTTTTATCGCAAATAGCTCAGTTCCAGGCGAGCATCCTTCAACAATTTCCCAATGCGGCACCGCTGACCAGCAATGAGTTACTGCGCTGGCCCGGCGTGATTGAAGAAGCAGAAATTAATGCGGAGGCTTTGCAATCCGTGATTACTAGCGGAATCAGCTCCACGCTGGATGCCTTTATTACTAGCCGTGAGCGTGAAGGCGCAGCGCTGGCATTGGTGCTTACCGACAGGATTGAGGCGATGGAGGCAATTGTGCTGCGAATCACCCCGTTGGTGCCGCAAGTTGTTCAGCAATTCCAACAAAAAGCCACAAGTCGCATGGAAGAAGCGCTAGGTTTGGGCCAGCACGTGGGTAACGCCAGCAACCAAAGCATCACCCGGGAAGAAGCGCTGGATCGCGTTCGCCAAGAGGTAACGCTATATGGCATCCGTATTGATGTCGCAGAAGAACTGGCTCGCTTATCTGCTCACCTGACAGAAACCAGACATATTTTGAAAAAAGGCGGACAAGTCGGCAAACGTCTGGACTTTATGATGCAAGAGTTAAACCGAGAGGCAAATACGCTGGGATCAAAAGCGGCCCTCAAAGAACTGGCCGATGCCTCAATGGAATTAAAATTACTGATAGAGCAAATGCGTGAGCAAGTTCAGAACCTTGAGTGAATTTTAATGAATTTTACTATTTACATATACTGCTACCCGTATATTTTTATGTCCATATGATTACTGGGGATTAAGGTCGATTTTACGATATACCCCCATAATTTTAATTTTTTATTAAGTAAATCCAGTGAGCCATTATGCAAACATCCACCACAACATCAGGTAGCCTGTTTATGGTTGCAGCACCATCCGGTGCTGGTAAATCAACCTTGGTAAATGCCTTGCTGGCACAAGAGCCAGCAATTAAGCTCTCGATTTCTTACACAACTCGCCCACCACGCCCGGGTGAACAAGACGGACGGGAATACCATTTCACCTCGGCAGAAGACTTTCTAAAGCGCAAAGCACAGGGAGAATTTCTAGAGTCCGCCGAAGTACATGGAAATTACTATGGCACCTCCCGGATTATGATCGAGCGTCAAATGCAAGCTGGCACCGATATTTTGCTAGAAATTGACTGGCAAGGAACACAACAAGTTAAACGGCAATTCCCTGACGCGGTAAGGATTTTTATCCTCCCGCCATCGATTCCTGCACTGGAAGAGCGGCTAAAAAAACGGGGACAGGACGAACCACATATCATTACCAGACGAATTCTAGCTGCCGGCGGCGAAATGGCGCACGCGCCTGAGTTCGAATATGTTATTATTAATCAAGAGTTTGCAACGGCATTAGCAGAATTAAATGCCGTTGTTAAAGCGACTCGCTGTCGCTTTGCCCAGCAAGCAACCCGCAATGCAGCGCTGTTTGCCCAATTGGGCATTCATGCCAATTCATAATAGAAGGAAAAAAGATGGCACGTATTACAATTGAAGACTCACTGAAAAATATCCCTAACCGTTTTCAACTGACGCTCTGTGCGACTTATCGCGCGCGCCAACTGTTGCAAGGTCATACTCCAAAAGTAGACTCCAAAGACAAACCAACCGTAATCGCTTTGCGTGAAATCGCTGAAGGCAAAATCGGTATCGAAATGTTGAAAAAAGTACCTGGTTAATTCTGTACAGAACGACACCATGAAGCGGCCTGGAGCCGGGAACCTGACAGAATGAATCTTACTGAAACTAATTCTTCGCTCCCCGCCTCCGCTGCTGAGAAAGTAATCTCACGACGGGCTGTATCCACAAGTTCATCTGCAACACCCTCTGCAAGTTCTTCCAAAAAAAATATCGCTCCTGCCTCATCCTCCATAGCAGAAACACCTGCACCACGCGCACCTGTTACTGGCGTCGCATCCATCACTGACTTAACCAATCGTCTTGCAGAATATCTATCGCCTGCTGATCTTAAATTGGTCAAAGAAGCGTATCGCTTTTCCGATGAGATGCATCTTGGGCAAATCAGAAAATCTGGTGAACCCTATATCTCACATCCCATTGCGGTAGCGGAGATTTGCGCCGAATGGAAGTTGGATGTACAGGCGATCATGGCTGCGCTGCTACATGATGTGATGGAAGATCAGGATGTAAAAAAAGAAGAACTGATAGAGCGCTTTGGCGCCCCGGTGGCCTCCTTGGTCGATGGCTTATCCAAACTGGAAAAAATTGAATTCCAGAGTCAGATAGAAGCGCAGGCAGAAAACTTCCGCAAAATGTTGTTGGCGATGGCGCGCGACGTACGCGTGATCTTGGTTAAGCTTGCCGATCGCTTGCACAATATGCGCACGCTAGGTGCGATGCGGCCAGAAAAGCAGCGCAGAATTTCAGGCGAAACGATGGAAGTATATGTGCCAATCGCACATCGTTTGGGTTTGAATAATATTTATCGTGAACTACAAGATTTAGCGTTTGCGCATCTCTACCCGATGCGCTACCGCACTTTATCAAAAGCAGTAAAAGCAGCGCGCGGTAACCGACGCGAAGTCGTCAACAAGATTATGGAAGCAGTCAAAACAGCGCTTAAAGACGGTGGCTTAAATGCGCAGGTATATGGCCGCGAAAAAACGCTGTATGGTATTTATCGCAAAATGCACGACAAGCACCTGAGTTTTTCTCAAGTGCTGGATGTATATGGTTTTCGTATTGTTGTGGATAATTTCCCGAATAGCTATTTTGCGCTGGGGACCTTGCACGCGCTGTACAAGCCCATGCCAGGCAAGTTTAAAGACTACATCGCCATTCCCAAAACGAATGGCTATCAGTCGCTTCATACGACCTTGATCGGCCCATACGGTACGCCGGTGGAATTCCAAATCCGTACTCAAGATATGCACCACGTTGCAGAATCTGGAGTGGCTGCACATTGGCTGTATAAAAATGAAGAAGGCAGTCTGACGGATCTGCAACAGCGTACACATGCATGGTTGCAATCGTTGCTGGATATTCAAAAACAAACCGGTGATTCGGCAGAATTTTTAGAACATGTGAAGATCGACTTGTTTCCTGATTCGGTCTACGTCTTCACACCAAAATCAAAAATTATTGCGCTGCCGCGAGGTGCGACAGCACTAGATTTTGCGTATAACATCCATACAGATATTGGTGATCAGGCAATCGCTACACGCATAAATCATGAACCAGTGCCGTTACGATCTGAGTTAAAAAACGGCGATATCGTTGAAATTATTACTTCGCCAAACTCTCGTCCAACACCGAACTGGCTAACCTATGTGCGGACAGGTAAAGCACGATCCGCAATACGTCATTATCTACGTACCATCAACCTCAATGAGTCCACTGAACTAGGTAAACAATTGCTGTCGCAAGCACTACTGGATGTTCACCTCAATCCAGTGTTGCCTTCCAGCTTAATTGAAAAATTACTCAATGAATCCACGGCCAAAACTCTGGATGAAATATATACCGATATTGGCATAGGCAAACGTATGGCAGCGCTGGTAGCGCGTCATATATTAGATTTGGTAGAAGACGATTCGTCATCGATTCCATTTCAAGAACTGGCTGGAGAAAAATCCGGCAAACGCGATCCTGTCATCATTTATGGCAGTGAAGGTATTTCAGTACAACTGGCGCCATGTTGTATGCCGATTCCGGGTGACGGCATTATCGGACAGCTCAAGCGCGATCAAGGATTGATTGTTCACACAGACGACTGTGAAAATGCCAAACGCATGCAAGTCAAAGAACCAGATCGTTGGATTGATGTCAGTTGGGGAGATGAATTAAACCGTCGCTTTGACAGCCGCATTGTAGTCATGGTGAATAACGAACGCGGTGCGCTGGCAAAAATTGCAGCTGAAATTGGTGAATGCGATGCCAACATCAGCCATGTCAGCATAGAAGATGGTCAAGCCAACGATATGACCAATATCCATTTCACGATACAAATAGAAGATCGCATCCACCTGGCTCGCATGATGCGCAATATTAAGCATCTGGCTGGCGTTACCAAAATATGGCGAGAGCGCGGTTAAGTACATAGCCAATTGCGCGACTAACGTAGCGACCATATTGCGCAAGCTCTCGACACTTCCTACCGCTCGTTCTGAGCTTGATACCAACTACCAAGCAACGATCTTATAAAAATTTAGCAGAACTTACAGAAATTCTCTGGATTCAATTACTCCGGATACTGCACGTCGGTAATCGTTAACTCGTCCACACCAGCAGGTGTCCGCAATGTAACGGTATCACCTGTTTTGAACTTGGTTAATGCCCGTGCAACTGGCGATACCCAACTAATTCTCCCCGCCAGCGGATCAAACTCATCAACGCCAACGATAGTAATTGTAAGCTCATCGCCATGTTGATTTTCGTAGGTGACGGTGGCACCAAAAAATACTTGATCCAAGCCATGATGCACTCTGGGATCAACGACCTCTGCCAAATCTAAACGCTTGGTTAAAAACCGTATGCGTCTATCAATTTCACGTAACCGACGCTTACCATAAATATAGTCTCCGTTTTCAGACCGGTCGCCGTTCGATGCAGCCCAATGGACAATATTCACTACCTCAGGTCGTTCTACATCCATGAGGTGCAAAAACTCTGCCTTCATTTTTTGATGTCCGTCTGGTGTCATATAATTTTTTACGCCAGCAGGTATTTCAGGCATGCCAAACTCCTGATCATCGTCTTGCTCAGTTTCTTTTACAAATGCTTTATTCATCTTTCTATTGTAACGGACTTAGGTAAAATTCTTCTGCTCTAACTACCACAGCAACACTAAGCCTTATAGAATAGAGATGAACACACCCTCTTCGTTTAGAACTAGCCCTACAAGGTCCATGCATGACAGATACCACCGCAATTAAACTTATCATCGTCGACGATCATGCAGTCATACGAGAAGGTCTAAAGCAAATTATTGGTAGCACCGAAGATATCGTCGTCGTTGGCGAGGCAGAAAACGGATTTGATGCCATTAAACTGTCACGACAGCTTGAGTACGACATTATGTTGTTAGATATTTCTCTGCCAGATAAAAATGGCATTGAAGTCCTGAAACAAATCAAAAAAGAATCTCCTCAAGTATCCATTTTGATGTTTTCTATCCACCGCGAAGATCAATATGCGGTGCGCGCCCACAAGTCCGGCGCTTCCGGCTATTTAAATAAGCAAGCCAGCGCAGATGAAATTCTGCGGGCGATACGACAGCTAGCGTCGGGACTCAAATATATTAGCCCAGAGCTAGCGCAAGAAATGGCGAATAATTTAAATCAAGAGTACGAAGGTGAGCTGCACAAGACTTTATCCGACCGTGAATTCCAGACCATGACCATGATCGCCTCCGGTAAAAACGTCAGCGATATCGCACGGGAACTATCACTATCGGTAAAAACTATTAGCGAGTATCGCGCAAGAATATTACTTAAAATGAAACTACGCCATAACGCTGAATTGACTCACTACGCGATTAAAAATCAGTTGGTTGAGTAAGCTGATGAAATCGATCAATTTACCAATTGAACCGAGTAAGCTAGCCACATGAATTGCTTACATAAAATTCAATTGTAAAAGAATAGATTTACATCAGAATTAGAATAAAATCTTTACGCAAGGACATTCCCTCTTACCTAAAGCATCAAGCGTGGAAGCATCATGTCAAATAATCAAAATAATCCGCAATTCAAGAGCCCGACAGACATCGCCCGAGAAACATTTAAACGTTTAGCGATTCAAAGAATTGCCCCAACACCGGATGCTTATAAAAAACTGTACCAAGAAATTTCGGGTGTTACAGATCCTGTAGAAATTGAGAAACCCGCTACAGTCCAGCCCACCGAAGAGAAAACACCAGAACCATCTGCGGCAGAAACCTTGCTACTGAGCTTCGCACAAAGCCTGCAACAATCTCAGGGCGATCTGGTTAATTTTGGACACCGCTTTAGCCGTGCAATTAAAACCGGAGATTGGGAGGATTACAGCAAAGGCTTGTCCCAATTAGCAGAAAAAACACTGGCAAAACCAGCTAATTCCATTAGCCTGGTTGATCCAATTGTGCCACCGGCGACTAACAAAATCTCTCTAGTTGATGACTTACCCTTAGAAGATGGACGTCAACGAATTTTGCAAGATTTGCTATACCGCACGCTCGCACTGGCATTAGCTTCTGTACTCAAATCAACGCCACAATTAGCTGCAGAGTCAGAGTCAATTGGTGTTGCAGTACGTGACGCGGATAACGAACCGGCACTCAATATAATAGCTTCTCGCCTGAAACAACTATGCTTCCAAATTGAATTAAAAAGTGGTGATACCGGAGAACAGCAAGAACTCTTACTTCGGCTCTTTGGATTGTTACTAGATAACGTGCATGAGCTACTAGATGAAGATAATTGGTTGCGTGGACAGATCGAAGTCGTAAGGAACTTGATCGCGGGTCCAATAGACCATCGTGCACTGGAAGAAGCGACGCGCAGCTTAAAAGATGTGATTTATAAGCAAGGCGTACTCAAACATAGTATTGACGAGTCAAAAACATCCGTCAAAAATATGATGGCGACTTTCATCGATCGCTTAAGTGTAATGGCTGTGAGTACTGAGACCTATCATAGCAAGATGGATGGCTACTCCCACCAGTTGAGTAGCACTAGCAACCCCAATGAAGTCAATCAATTGATCGGTGCCATTCTCAACGAAACGCGTACTGTCCAGTCAGAAACAATGCGGTCGCATGAAATGATGTTGGGCGCCCAAAAAGAAGTCAAAGAAGCGGAAACCCGCATCAAAGAATTAGAGGACAAGCTCGCCCACATGAGCGAGCTTGTGCGGGAGGATCAATTAACCGGTAGCTTAAATCGCCGTGGACTAGACGATGTATTTGAACGGGAAGCAGATCGTGCGGATCGTCGCGGCACCCCGCTTTGCGCCGCCATGCTTGATCTGGACAACTTCAAAAAATTAAATGACACCTACGGTCACTCGGCTGGCGATGACGCTCTGGTACATCTGGTACGTATCGTAAAACAAACGTTACGATCGATTGATGTAATTGCGCGTTACGGCGGAGAAGAATTTTTAATCGTTATGCCAGAAACAAGTCTTGATGAGGCTGCCTTGGCGATGACCAGAGTACAACGAGAATTGACCACACATTTTTTCACTGCCAATGAACAACGATTATTCATCACATTTAGTGCCGGAGTTGCATTACGTGCGCCTAAAGAACCGCAAGATTCCGTCGTAAAGCGAGCGGACAAAGCAATGTATGAAGCTAAGAAAACAGGAAAGAATCGGGTGGTAAAAGCTACTTAAATGAATTTGGAGGTCTTTTGATGTTATCGATCCCTGTTTTTAATTCCGTTTTTTCAAATTCATTTAATGGTGTGTACGAGCAATATCCGTACACAATTTTTTCGTCTACGGCCAAAGATTCGTACATTTGATTTGAAATGGCACGCGGATAATCGAAAGCCTGTTTAATATACCAGCGAGCAAATGTTCCTATCAATGCCCACCGGTCTGTTTTAGCAGTATTTTCTAAAGTGGCATGCCAAATTCTGCTATCCCATATAGCAATGTCGCCCATTTCTGCCTCCAATGCGATTGCATCCGGGTTGTCGCCTTGAGGGGCGTATTCTCCCGTCAAATGCGATCTTGGAACTAGCAAGGTACAACCATTTTCCATGGTGGAGTTATTCAAAAATATCGCCGATTGCACGACCGAAGTGTGATCTCCTTGATAGGGAATAAATGAATCAATATGGTATGGCATTGCACCTAAGGAGCTGCGCAATAACATCGCACGCATAATGTAATTAGGCAAATCAGCAGGAATGCTCGAATAGTAGCGATCATTAAGCAATCCTTTCATAATCTCGCCCTGAACACCACGAATGAATAGAGGCAGAATATCCGGGCGCTTGAGTGCGATATTAAAAATATTATTACCGTAGCCATTCAATCGCTGTTGATTTTTGAGTAAAGCATCCCTTTCAACATCTGAATATTCAAAAGATGTGGCGAAGTCTAATAAATTTTGTGCAATGGATGGATCTATCGCTCTTTTTATTAATACATATCCATCTTTTCGGACTTGCTCAATATAGTCGCTTGCAATCATTGAAGACATTTTTAGATCCATTCTTATAATTTAAAAACATTCTGAATTTGATCAATTGTCGGGAAACCAGCTTGCATCGGATCTCTGTGGACGCTACGCATATAAGCCGAAGGATATCCACGCTCAATAAACGTAGGCTCACCTGCATTATCAATACGCGAAGATAAAGCCAGACGATAGCTATTATCGTCGCCTATAAGTGAACTTCGGTGTAGTGTGAATATGGACATGAAGACGACATCACCGGGCTTCGCTTTCACTTGTATAAAGTCGCTCTCCGCATATTGGTCATCACGAATGACCCAAGAACTGCTTGCATCTTGAGTGAAGGGCAAAATGCCATTTTTATGGCTACCTGGAATGATCTCTAAAGGGAAATTATGCTCATCGACCTCGACTAAAGGTATCCAAACAACGACGCCATCAAGGCTTCCTTGGACAGAAGGAAAATCTTGATGCGGTGCTAGTCCAAAATATCCGCCGGGTATTTTCAGCTGATGTGACATAATCAGCACTACCTGCCCACCAGGAATAAAAAAATCATTCCATCCAAATTCTTTTCTGAGAAATTGAATTACTTTGGGATGATGCATCAGTTGATTCACATCCAACTTCCGCCATAAAGCACCAACGACTTTTTTGTATTGATGAATATCGTGATCAAATAATTTTTGCATCAACGAATACAATAACTGATTAGAAAAACCCTTAGTTACTTCACCAGTTTGATCTTGAAATGTCTTAATCAAAGAATTTCTGACCGCCAGTACGTCATCAACCGGAATGAGATCGGAAGCAATCAAGTAACCATCGTTAAGGTATTGTGATAACTGTGTACTAGAAGGTGAAGAGTCCATAGATATCCGATCTGTTTTCAATTATTCAGCCAGTAACTCGGCATATCCTATCCCTGATTGACCAAAGCCGTTCCCGTTGTAAAACATGAATTTTCGGCCATCAATATCAACAACTTCTGGATAGGCCAGCATGAAAGCGTCCCAACCTTGACCACTGACATCAATCCCAGCGCGATCATCCTGTCGTTTCCAAGAAATACCGTCACTTGATTCTGCATACCCGATTCGATAACTGCTATGACTATCGCTGCGGTAGTTCAATATACTTCGGTAGCTGAACCACATACGATAAAGAGATCCATCTTTAATCACCGTAGCTCTGGCAATTCCACCTTCATTTTGATCCATATAATCAATTGCTATCGTACCGCTTCTTTTCCAATTGATGCCGTCCAATGACTCTGCGTACTTCAAATGATAGCGAGGCTCAGGCTTTCCATTCACCACAAACCATCCTGTGCATGACAAATACCAATTACGCCAAATGCCATTTTCTACAATGACACATGTGGTGGCACAAAAATATGGATCATCATGTGTTCTGTCCATAATCGGGCCAGTGAAAATTTTTTGGTATGTGAGCCCCTTGTCCTCACTTACAGCCAAACCAACCGTAAGCGCTCCATAAACCCCAGACTATCAAGTCAAATCTAAATCCTTCAAGCTCACGATTTCAATAATGAGATGGAGTGGAAATGGAAAAGCAAT
>NZ_JBEONP010000062.1:0-21237 GCF_040544435.1 Undibacterium sp. GrIS 1.2 | reverse complement strand
TATCCGTATCCCATGTCGTGCCAATACAATTTCAAAGCGCGCCAGTGGCATTCCATCGATAAATTTAACCGCCAATAACATTGCCAGCAAATCGGTACTGGCATTGCTTTTAGGTAAAGGTTGTGGCGGCAGTGCGGCAATAACCGGCGCATGCAGACTACCTGGGCAGCCATAACGCAGACAAATGTGGCGTAGAACCTGAATTTGCATCGGAATGATGTCGAGCTGTTCGCTGATTTCTTCACCAATAACCACCATCGGTGTGCCGCATGGGCAGGTACGTTCCTTTTCCGGCACATCATGCACGATATCAATGCGCTTGAACCCCGGTGACATTAAGTGTTTTAGGACACGCGGGATTAAGATTTCTGCCAGCGACTGTTCACCCTTCTCTCGCCTGGATAGTCGTTCTCACGCCCCCGAAATGCGTACGTGTCGTCAATCAGTCTGACCAGCTTTTCTTCTGAAATCGCCAAGCGGTAGATACAAGGCGAAAGATACTCCAGCACTTGGGCTAGGCGACCGAGCAAATGCTCGGCGTAGACCAGCCGATCATGTTTGCATGGCGCGATGAGTAACTTACGCCAGTCTTGGTCACCGATTTTTAGACAATGTATATGCTGCTTTTTGCGCGCCAGTTGAACTTCCCCTAATTCAGCAGACATTTAATAATGTCAAAAATTTAGAGGGAAGTACGGTAATCCCCCCAGAAAAAGATGGCGTTTAAAAGTAGGATTTTCTTTAGTTAAAATTGAGGAAGTTTTATCTGAAAACATCACGCTTTACCGACAGCCAGATTATTGCCATCCTAAGAGAAGCAGAAGCAGGTAAGCTTGCGCCGGATCTTTGCCGGGAGCACGGTATAAGTTCAGCCACGTTTTACAAGTGGCGCGCCGAATTTGGGGGGTATGGATGCATCCCTGATGTCACGAATGAAGGAATTGGAAGAGGAAAATCGTCGGCTTAAGAAGATGTATGCCGAGGAGCGTCTCAAGGCCGAGATCGTGACCGAGGCTTTGTCAAAAAAGGGGTAGAGCCATCTCGCCGACGTGAGATGGCTCGGCTGTAAGTCAGCACGCGGCCAGTATTAGGGTCGTCTGCAAGGCTTTCGACATGAGCGAGACCTGTTATCGATATCGAGCAAAGTTGTCATCGGAGAACGCCGAGGGAGCGGATTGGCTTGTTCGTTTAACTCACAACCAACGCAATTGGGGCTTTGGTCTGTGCTTCCTGTATCTGCGCAACGTCAAAGGTTATGGCTGGAATCACAAGCGGGTCTATCGGATTTATCGCGAGCTGGAGTTGAATTTGAGAATCAAACCCAAGAAGCGTTTAGTAAGAGAAAAGCCCGAAGCGCTATCAGCACCGACCACCTCGAACGAAACCTAGTCAATGGACTTCATGCACGATCAGTTGGCCGATGGACGAAGCATTCGTTTGTTCAATGTGATTGACGACTTCAACCGGGAAGGCTTAGCAATCGACGTGGACTTCTCACTGCCGACTATACGCGTCATTCGTTCGCTCAACCAGATCATCGAATGGCGTGGTGCACCCAAGATCATTCGGTGCGATAACGGCTCTGAATATATCAGCGCCGATCTGCTCGCATGGGCAGAAAAATCCGACATCAAGATTGCCCACATCCAGCCAGGCAAGCCGCAACAGAACGCCTATGTCGAACGTTACAATCGGACCGTACTCTACGATTGGCTTGCGCATCATTTATTTGATACCGTCGCCGAGGTTCAAGAATTCGCCACCAACTGGCTTTGGACTTACAATCACGAACGGCCTAACATGGTTCTGGGAGGCATCATCCCGAAACAGAAGTTGTAGTAGTTGCGACCCGATCTGACAGTCACCCGGTTTGGAGTGCGGAATTGTCAGATCAAATTCAGTTATTTAGTTTTGTGATTTTATCGTGCCACGCCTCCTTTCCGTCAATTAGTGTTTGAATTGGTGTACGACCACAACACATTTTTCCTTGATGAGTACGTTCGTGATTGTAGTAATACAGCCAGTCATCAAGGTCTTTCTGTAACTCCTCAATCGACAAGTAAATCTTTTCCCGGAACGTGACCTGGTAAAACTCATTCAGAATGGTTTTATGAAACCGCTCGCAGATGCCGTTGGTCTGAGGGTGACGCACCTTGGTTTTTGTATGTTCGATTTCATTTAACGCAAGATAGAGTTGATAATCGTGCGCCTCTGGCCTGCCGCAATACTCGGTTCCTCGATCAGTCAAGATTCGAATTAAGCCCATTTCGTATTCGGCGAAGAGCGGCAATACCTTGTCATTGATTAGGTCAGCAGCCGTAATCGGGGTTTTGGTGCTGTAGAGTTTAGCTGTAGCTACCTTCGAATAGGTATCAACAAATGTCTGCTGGTAAATACGCCCAACGCCCTTGATCGTGCCAACGTAGAACGTATCCTGACTGCCAAGATAACCAGGATGCGCAGTTTCAATTTCACCGAATGCGACGTCGTCATCCTTCTTCCGTTCGAGAGCGACAACTTGAGCTTCAGTCAGAACTTCACCCGTTTCAGCAACATGCTTCTCTAGCGCTGAGAGCCGCTTCTTAAACGATTCGAGATCGTGTCGCAACCAGACTGAACGCACGCCAGAGGGCGAAACAAACACTCCACGTCGACGTAGCTCATTGGAAACTCTAACCTGACCAAATGCTGGCTGTTCAATTGCAAACGCTTTAACTGCGTCTTCAACGACATCATCAACACGATTGCGCAGATTTGGCTTCCTCCGGTTGGAATCGATCAGAGCTTCAACTCCGCCGCTCTCAACGGCGACTGATAACGGTAAAACGTGTCCCTCGAAAAGCCCATTACTTTGTAGGCTCGGGACACGTTACCAAGTTCGGCAGCCAGGTTGAGTAACCCAACCTTGTGTTTAATGACGTTTTGAGAAATACTGTTCATGAGATTACTACTGTGGCACTTTCGTGCTGGTTTAATAAAGATTCGCACCTCTATCAAACCGGGTAATCTCTCCTTTTGCAAGGATCTACTGTCAGATCAAATCGAAACTAATACACAGAAGTTGACCCTTGCGCCTTAGCTTATACTATTAGCACCCTCTAAAAATGGGGGGATTACCGCGGCACGCGTAACGCTCTGCCGGTGCGCAGGCAACTTACTAACTCGCGCTTGAGAGCACCGCGTCCTTGAATGTAGAGAGCTTGGTAAATGGTTTCGTGAGAAATACGCATAGATTCATGATCCGGGAAGTCGATCTTTAGCCGGTTAGCTATTTGTTCAGGCGACAAGCCACTAACCCATTTGCGGTCTCCGCGGTGTGGTTTGCCGCGTCCCTTGAACGGCGCCTGACAAGGACCGATAATCTCACGGCCATTGATGTCATGAACCTTGCCTTCCAAACGATCTTGCACATAATGACGCAGTTGCGGGTTAGTCGTTAGCTTTGCTGGCTTTGGCCTTTTGGCCACACGCTCAGCCTTCCACTGCGCGACCGACGCCCGATATTCGAGGTGCCCACAACGAGTGGCAGCATTGCGCTTGAGCTCCCGCGAGACCGTTGATGGACTACATGTAACACGACGAGCAATCTCGCGCACGCCGATTCCTTGTACCGAGAGCAATCCAATTTCTTCTCGTTCCGCGAACGACAAGTATTTCCCCGACATCGGGTTCGACATAAAAAGTGGCATACCGCCACGATAGCAGAACCAGCGTGAACCAACTACCGATGATACTTCAACTGCCTCTGCCGCTTTCTCGCTCGTGATCCCTGAGGCGATCTGTTTCCAAAACAGACGCTCAATCTCACCCCGGAGCGACGGCGAACCCGGCGAACGCATCGCCTCTCGCCACGTTATCTTTTGCACTCGTTCCATACTTCGACCCATGAAACACCTCTTCGATTAAAGGTGTTGCAACGACCGGTTGGATCCGCCTTGGCTGCCGCGATCGGAATGATGCATAACACCCGCTTCAGGGCGGTGGCGAACCCGCGCCATCGTCAATGCATCCATCACAATATCGGTTGTCATGCGCTACCTGAGTGACCAGCCAATCACTTCACGGTTGAACAGATCGAGCACAATTTCCAGATACAGCCAGCCCTCGTCAGTCCACAGATACGTCATGTCTGACGTCCAGGCCTGGTTGGGTGCGGTCGGCATAAAATTTCGATCCAGCAGATTCTCCGCCACCGGCAGCGCATACTTCGAGTCCGAGGTGATCTTGTAGCGCCGCTTATGCCGTGCCCTGATGTCATTCTCACGCATGAGTCGCTCAGTGCGCTCCTTGCTAGCTTTAAAGCCTCGCTGTCTCAACTCACGCAGCATACGCGGGCTGCCGTAAGCGCCCTTGAGTTCAACATGAATGGCTTCTATGACAGCCAGCATCTGCACTTCGGTCAGCCGCTTCCGGTCGGTCGGGCGTGCCACCACGTTTACATGCACGGTAACCGCTCAGACTCACTTCAAGAAACCATACACATTTCAGCCAGTGCATAGGCGCTGCTATTCCTATTCATCCAGGCGAACTTCACAGAACATCTCTCGCGAAGTACGCCGTCGCTTTTTTTTGGATTTCATTCTCCCGTTTGAGTCGCGCAACCTCGGCAGGTAATCGGGACAGTTCCATCGCCTCTTGAGTCACCACCTTGTTACCAGCGCCTTTAAGCTTGCCTTATGCAGCAGCTTTGATCCAGTTGCGCAGTGTCTGGTCGCCAAGACCCAACTCTTGGACTACTGCTGTAATTGACGCACTATCGGTCACGCGCTTGACGGCTAACTCCTTGAACTCCGTCGTGTAAGCCTGCTTAGGTATCTTCTTCATTTCTTGTCGTTCAAAAGTAACGTTAATTTTACGTTACCCTTGGCAGACTAAATTCCAGGGGAACCTCACCTACTCCAGAAATTTGCTAAGCCGCTCGACTTTATATTGTGGTCAAAATATGGTTACAGTAATGTCATCGCGCTGTCATAGCAGCACTTTATATTTGCTGCCTTCGCAGTATTTTTTTGTCAATACTGTGATATTTTTGTTAGCGCTTATTCTTAAGCTCATTTCTTAAGAATAAGTTTCCCCTCCCCCCTAACATTCGTTTTAGGAGAATCACATGTTGAAGCTTTTCATTAAAACTGTAGTGAGCTTGATTGCCGTCGTTGCCGTCAATACAGCGGCGCAAGCGCAGACGTACGACTATTTTTTGTTGGCAGCACAGTGGGAACCAGGATTTTGCGCAACCAGTAGCGGCAATTCTGAATGTACCAATTTAAAAGGCAGCTATGCGGCAAGTAACTTCTCTCTGCACGGTTTATGGCCTAATGACTACACCGGGACGCAACCGTTTTATTGTGGAGTATCGCAGAAAGAAATTAATTTAGATAAGTCCAGTACATGGTGCCAAATGGATGCTTATGGTGTCACCGCAGCAGGCTTTAAAAAACTGACGCCGTATATGCCGGGCGTTGCAGAATGTCTGGATAAGCATGAGTATTACAAACATGGATCTTGCTCTGGCATGGCGACACCAGATGCATTTTGGGGCGCGGCAGAGCAATTAGTACAAGGTTTAAACAGCACAAGCTTTAACAGTTTTATACAAACGCATTTGGGTCAATATGTCACTCGTGCACAAATGTTAACGGCGTTTGATAATGCTTTCGGTAGCAATACACACACGGCAGTGTCACTGAAATGCGTTACAAGTGGCGGTAAAAATTATTTTACTGAAGCGTGGATTTCGATCAATAAAGACCAGTTGGCACAATTCCCTAGCGGCTCGTCTTTAGTCCTGGATGGTAATGTTGCCAGCACTTGTCCTAAATCGAATATCTATATTGTGAAGCCATAATTTATTTTGTCGTAATTAGAGTTACGACATAGTTTTATGTTGGAATGAAACAGATGCTCCGCTTTATTCCAAACACGATCTTACAAATGAATATGTCCCGCTCTGTTTAAAGCGGGACATATTTTTTAGAACATTGACCATCACACTAATTCAGCATGCAGCTTAGTTTTGATTCAGCGCATTCTCATCATGCTTACGCTCAGACTTATCACGGTTCAGTGTTTTTCCATCATATTTCACAGCTTGCTGATCACGTGCAACACCAGCGGTATTGCCGGCAGCTTGATCCGCCACTAAATCCTTACGATCACGATTTAAATCATGGCGATCATGTACGACGGCGGTTTGATCACGGTTGATATCTTTCTCTGCATGGCCAGCCTGGCGTGCCGAGTTATAGACACCGTTAGCAGCGTCTTGTTTGTCTTTTGACAGATTGCTGCGGTCGGCATTCAGATGCGCTTTTTCACGACCCACTTGTCTGCTGTCTAATTTCAATGCAGTTTGATCACGTTGGATTGCCGCTTGATTACCGTTGGCTTCCGCTGCATTAAGATCTTTTTTGTCGCGGGCAACATCATGGCGATCATGCGTTAAATCGGTCTTGTCACGATGTACATCAGCACGATCATGATATTCGGCTTTTTTATCGCGCTGTACGTTGGTTGCAGTATCGGCAAAACTTGGGCTGCTGTATAGACCAAGCATGCCAACAGCGAGGATTGCGGTGAATAATGTGGATGTAGCGAGGCGATTTTTTTTCATGATTTTTCTCTTTTCATGTTGAGGGGGTAGTACTCGTAAAAACGCGGGCTGGCATGGGATCGTTGACCCGATCCGGTTTGAACACTGTAAGAAGTGCAACAAACTGAAACAAGAAATGTGTATGTTCAAGTTGCGTAGATTGCTTAGCAAAGGTTCACAATCGTAAAAGAATAAAGTACAGTCTGCGTTCGATCGCTGTTCATCAAGAAGAAACGTATGAGCCTGAAATCAACTGAACTGCTGCGCCCGGTAAAAGTAACGGTAAAGCGCGGTGCTATACCAACTGACGAAAAAATCTATAACTCTGTACTAAAAGCCGTCATGAGTCAGCGCCTGCCGCCTGGTACAAAGATGACTGAAACCAGTCTTTGTGAACTTTTTTCTGTCAGTAGAACGGTGGTAAGAAAAGCGCTGCAACGATTAGCCCATGACCATATTCTCGAGATGCGACCCAACCGGGGCGCCATCGTGGCGCAGCCAACTCATCAGGAAACTCGCGACATCTTCGCCGCTCGCAGAGCAATAGAGGCAGCGATTGTGCCCCTGGCGATTAACCGTGCGACGCCTTTGCAAATAGCCAGGTTAAGACAATTAATTATCGACGAACATCATGCTTATCACACACAAGACTATCCAAAATGGATACGTCTTGGAGGCGATTTTCACGTCTTGCTAGCGGAAGTCGCCGGTAACACCGTGCTGATCCGTTTTTTGCAAGAACTGGTTTCTCGCTGTTCGCTGATCATTGCGCTATACCAATCGCCAGAGACGAATACCTGCCCTAATGATGAACATAGTCGTTTGATTGATGCGATTGCCGCAGGTGACGTGACGCTGGCATGCCAGTTAATGGATCAGCATTTGTTAGATATAGAGAATGCTCTACAACTCAAAGATGAGGAGCTAGAAATTAACTTGGCCGAAATATTGGAAATCAACTGATGGTTCGCTAAATGATCACTTAAAAATTGAAACCACTTAGATCACTTTCTGGTACGTCTTATATTTATTTAGTCCTGATCAAACACTTATCAACATCCAGAGAGATCTTTGAACAATTGTATACAATTGCTTTTTCCACAAAATCATTCTTCTTCAAGAATATTTTCTCCTTGCACCAAAATCAAACAATAAGTAAGCCTTATTTGGTCTAAATTGATGCGGCCTCTAATTATCTGGCTGCATTAATCGATAAAATTTTAGATTTCAGTGAAGAAAATTTAGCAAGCCAAATATAGTTTAACGAATAAAAATACAACTAACTTGTATACATTTTTTAGTTTTCATTTATTTTCCTCCTCAATTCTGGCATGCTATTTGCATATATAAAATTAACTTGTGATTGCACAATAAAAAGCGCAAAACGAGTAAAAAGTTTTTTTACTTATAAAAAAGTGAGGGTTGGGAAATGAGCAAGAAATCGAAAACTTTGCGTCGGTTAAACCGAACGCGCGGAATGATGTTGACGCTAGCCGCGTTGCCGTTTGGTTGTGCAATGGCACAAACAGCGGTGCCAGCAGACCCAGTGAAGGCACCGGGACAATTAGAAATTGTTACCGTAACTGCCGAGCGTCGCCAAGAAAATATGAAAGATGTTCCAAGCTCCATCTCGCAATTGCGTGGAGAAAAATTGGACGTTCTGACATCTGGTGGCGGCGATATTCGCTTGTTGGCAGCTAAAGTGCCAAGTTTGAATATTGAGTCATCTAATGGCCGCACTTTCCCACGTTTTTATATCCGTGGTTATGGTAATACCGATTTCAGTACATTCGCTTCCCAGCCAGTTTCTTTGATTTACGACGATATCGTGCAAGAAAATGCTGACTTAAAAGGCTTCCCGATTTTTGATCTGGCTGGCGTTGAAGTGTTGCGCGGACCACAAGGTACTTTGTTTGGACGTAACACACCAGCCGGTGTAGTTAAGTTTGACTCAGCCAAACCAATCCTCAACCGCACCGAAGGCTACTACAGCGTATCTGAAGCAACCTACAATACGGTCAACGTTGAAGGCGCCGTCAATGCGCCAATCAACAAAGAATGGGCAATGCGTTTTTCGATGTTAGGTCAACATCGTGATAATTTTGTGGATAACACATTCACTGGTCAAAAGAAATCTCTGGAAGGTTATAACGAGAACGCAGAACGTCTGCAGTTTTTGTATGCCCCTAACACGACCTTCAATGCGCTGTTCAATATTCATGCCCGCGATACTGATGGCAGTGCCCGCTTATTCCGCGCCAATATCATCAAAAAAGGTAGCAACGATCTGGTCGATGGTTTTGATCCAGACAAGATTGCTACAAACGGCAAAAACTACCAAACTTTGCGCACCAACGGCGCGAGTGCACGTTTAACCTGGAATCTGGACGGCATCAAACTGTTCTCCATCACTGGTTATGAAGCTATTAGCAGCTATTTCAGCCGTGGCGACATTGACGGTGGTAATCCAACTGGACCTGGTTTCATTCCTTTCCAATCAGAGACTGGTGGCGGCATCCGCAATCATCGCCAACTCACGCAGGAGTTCCGCGCAGAATCTAAGAATACCGGCCCTCTGAACTGGCAAGCAGGTTTGTACTACTTTAATGAAGGTACAACCGGTTTCAGTAACGGCTATAACAGTACGACTGGTGCTCAAACTAGCGCCGTTAATAGCCGCCAGGAAAATGATGCATGGGCGATGTTTGGCTCACTCAATTACGATTTGACAGACCAGATCAAATTACGTGGCGGCTTACGCTACACCGAAGATAAAAAATATTTCAATGCCAATGTAGTAGGTTCAATAGGACCTAGCGCAGTGCAAGAATCTGCTTCTAAAGTAAGCTGGGATGCAAGTGCAACCTATGCATTGAATAAAGATATCAATCTATATACCCGTATCGCCACTGGCTTTAGAGCACCGAGTATTGCAGCACCGTCGACGACAGTACCAATCACCGTTGCCAACGCAGAAACCATCTTATCTGCCGAAGTTGGTATCAAGGTAGATCTATTTAACCGCCGCGCGCGAGTTAATGCCAGCATCTATGATTTTGATATCAAAAATCAACAGTTGACTGCAGTCGGTGGGCAATCAAATACCACCATGTTGCTGAACGCAGCCAAAACAGTGGGTCATGGTGTAGAAGTTGATTTTGAAGCCTTGCTGACAGATAGATTGCGTGCAACTCTGGGGGGTAGCTACAACTTTACAGAAATTCAAGATCCAAATCTAGTCGTCGCTAAATGTGCTGCGTGTACGATTACCGATCCAATCAATTCAGCCAATCGTGTCTTGATTAACGGAAATCCTTTGCCACAAGCACCAAAATGGATTGCTAATGCAACACTGCGCTATGGCATCCCGATGAGTGACGATAGTGAGTTGTTTTTCTATACCGACTGGTCTTATCGCAGCAAAATCAATTTCTTCCTTTATGAAGCCAAAGAATTCACTGGCAAACCATTGGTCGAAGGCGGCTTACGCGTTGGATATAGCTGGAAAGATGGCAAATATGAAGTGGCCGCTTATTCCCGCAACATCACCAACACAGTACGTGTAACCGGCGGTATTGACTTCAATAACTTGACTGGCTTTATCAACGAACCGCGCATCTTTGGTGTCCAGTTCAAGGGTAATTTCTAATAGAAAATTGCGTCATACTGCATAATTGATTGGATGTATGGCGCATCTTTTTAAATAGAAAACTGATATTTTATTTTGATTATGCTGGGAGAAGCGGTAACGCTCCCAGCATTACTCTGAGCTAGTAAGCACTGCCCTCTCAAGCACTTCAACTCCCTGCATCAAACGACGATATTTTTGGTACACGTAGCTACCAACGCACCATATCTGGTCTGACTTCTGATATCTATTCGAGCCTCAACACATGATTGACGCACCGGCAAGGTGGACTGTTCTTTTGGTGATTGAAAAAATATCGATTTGATATACTCCCCCCTATTTTTATATAATATCGCTTATCGTCCAATGATTCTATGGGCAAATAAATATACTAATTAGGAGTATCTATAATTTTCGTGATTAATGGTCTAGCTTTAATGAGATAAATATCAGCTATCTTGACCATAAATAGAATTTTAAGATCATCGACAGTACAAAATAAAAGCCCTTGATTCTCACGAGGAAAATCAAGGGCTTGCTACATAGAACGATCTAGTGCAACAAAGCACTGGATGAGTTTTACATATTTTCGATCATTACATCGCCAAAGCCGGAGCAAGATACTTGTGTTGCACCTTCCATCAAACGTGCGAAATCGTAAGTAACCTTCTTCACAGTGATCGCTTTTTCTGTCGCGCTGATCAACAGATCCGCCGCTTCAGCCCAACCCATGTGACGCAACATCATTTCTGCGGACAAGATCAATGAACCTGGGTTCACATAGTCTTTACCGGCATACTTAGGCGCTGTACCGTGAGTAGCTTCAAACATCGCGATAGAGTCAGATAAATTAGCGCCTGGAGCAATGCCGATACCACCAACTTGTGCAGCTAATGCATCAGAGATGTAATCGCCGTTCAGATTCAATGTTGCGATCACACTGTACTCCGCCGGACGCAACAAGATTTGCTGCAAGAACGCATCAGCGATGGAATCCTTGACGATAATATCTTTACCCGTTTTTGGATTCTTGAACTTGCACCATGGACCACCATCGATCAATTCTGCGCCGAATTCTTTTTGAGCCAAAGCATAAGCCCAATCACGGAAGCCACCTTCGGTGTACTTCATGATGTTGCCTTTGTGAACGATCGTTACGGATGGCTTGTCGTTGTCGATCGCGTACTGGATCGCTTTACGTACCAAACGCTCAGTACCTTGACGGGATACTGGTTTAACGCCAATACCTGAGGTATCTGGGAAACGGATTTTTTTAACGCCCATTTCGTCTTGCAAAAACTTGATCAGTTTTTTAACTTGATCAGAGCCTTCCTGGAATTCAATACCCGCATAGATATCTTCCGAGTTTTCGCGGAAGATCACCATGTCAGTTTTTTCTGGCTCACGCACTGGGGATGGCACGCCTTTGAAATAGCGAACCGGGCGCAAGCAGACATATAAATCTAACTCTTGACGCAGCGCCACGTTCAGAGACCGGATACCGCCGCCAACTGGTGTAGTCAATGGGCCTTTGATAGAAACGACATAGTCTTTCAAGACTTTTAGGGTTTCTTCTGGCAACCAGACATCAGGACCGTATACTTTTGTCGATTTTTCACCAGCGTAGATTTCCATCCAGCTAATCTTGCGCTTGCCGCCGTAAGCTTTAGCTACAGCAGCATCCACCACTTTGATCATGACAGGGCTGATATCAACACCAGTGCCATCACCTTCAATGAACGGAATAATTGGATTATCTGGAACGTTTAACGAGAAATCAGCATTGACGGTAATTTGCTTACCTTCGGCAGGAACTTTAATATGTTGATACATCTTTTTCTCCGTAGATTGAGGCGATTAAGCGGATCGCGCTTCGCTCGTAACAAGCCTTGTTGGCCGAATATACATATTCAAGTAAATACAAATATAAAAATGCAAATAAATTTATTCTAAATTTACTCCGAATATACTCTGAATGTACTCTTATATAAGACACAAGACTACCATTTCGTATTATGCACTAGTATTTTACTAGATGCCATCACTTTGCAATACTAGGCATACGCAGATTATCATAGCGCCATGAAACTGATATTACTCAATAAACCTTACGACGTGATGTGCCAGTTCTCGGCGCATCCAACGCGCCAGACATTAGCCGATTACGTCGATGTACCTAATGTCTACCCTGCTGGACGCCTTGACGCAGATAGCGAGGGGCTTGTATTGCTGACCGATAACGGGAAGTTACAACATTCGATTAGCCATCCAGATTTAAAACAAGCAAAAACTTACTTGGTTCAGGTCGAAGGTCAGCCGACACCAGAATCATTAGCGAGGTTAAGAAATCCCCTGGACTTAGGCGATTTTGTCACCAAGCCATGTCAAGTTAAACATATTTATGAACCAGACTGGCTGTGGGATCGCACCCCTCCAATACGACATAGGGAGGATAAGCCTACGAGCTGGCTTAGCATTAGCTTAACGGAAGGGAAAAATCGGCAAGTTCGGCGCATGACAGCCGCAGTTGGTCTGCCAACTTTAAGATTAATACGCAGTGGAATTGCCAATTTTACACTAGAAAGTCACGCACTAATGCCAGGCTCATGGCAAGAAGTCAGTGCAGAATGGCTGGCGCGCATCAAATCAGGAAATCTTGGAAATCGTAGCTAAAGAATGAAATTTTAAAGACGCAAAAAAACCGCAATAATTTATTGCGGTTTTTTATTCACTACTGACTTTACAATCAATTCGTTAGTATTATCAAAGACAATACCAACAAACAAATTATCGCTTAAATATTAAGCAGACAAAGCCTTCAAAGCGGAAGCTAAACGGCTTTTATGACGAGCTGCTTTGTTTTTGTGAATGATTTTTTTATCAGCAATGCGATCAATCGTCGAAACGGAAGTTTGGAAGATTGTAGTTGCAACAGCTTTATCACCTGCTTCAATTGCTTTACGAACAGCTTTAATTGCTGTGCGCAGCGTCGAGCGCAGGCTGGAGTTGTGTGCGTTTTGTTTTACTGCTTGACGAGCGCGCTTGCGTGCTTGTGCGGTATTTGCCATGAGATTTCCTAAACGTGGTCGAGAGCGACGGGTTCAAAGTGAACTCACAAATTTCCACGCCGCATAATTCTGTACAGCTTTGCAGTGTAACTGTTTTTTCAAAAGTTGGCAAGCATCTCACTGGATTGATCTGAATTCCCTGCATTTTTGCTGATAGTTAATAGAAACAATAACAAACAATGAAAGAATTGTTGTATTCATCCCCAAAGTGTCGTTCTGTATCTGGGAATCATCACAAAATATTGACACACTAAGCACCTAAGCTCACTTATTTATTTGAAGGACTTCTTATGCAATGCACGCCCATCACACTTCAAGGTCGCCATGTTAGCTTAGAACCATTGCATCAAGAACATTTTGCTGAGATTCAGGCGGCAGCGGCTGACGGTGAATTATGGAAGCTATTTTTCACCTCAGTACCTAGCCCAGAAAACACGCAAAACTGGCTTGATCTTGCGTTAGAAATGCAAGATCAAAAAAAGGCAATTCCTTTTGTGATCAGGGAAAAACGGACTGGCCAGATCGTCGGCTCTACACGTTACTGCAATATCGATCATAATAATAAACGCTTAGAAATCGGTTACACCTGGTACGCCATGCGAGTACAAAGAAGCGCGATCAATACCGAATGCAAATTGCTCTTGCTGTCACATGCGTTTGACATATTTGAGTGTATCGCCGTTGAGTTTCGTACAGACTGGTTTAACCGTCGCTCGCAAACAGCAATTGAACGCCTAGGGGCGAAACGAGACGGCGTATTACGTAACCACACGATTTTGCCAGATGGACGGGTTCGCGACACGGTGGTGTATAGCATCCTGCAAAACGAATGGGCTGGCGTAAAACAGAATTTGCAGTACATGCATGAAAAATATCAGGGCGGTAGTTAACTAATTTAATTAATACGCCGATTGCAGTAAAACTAAACCAAGATTTGCAGGAGCCAGCCGTGCTGATTGATTTTTTCTACACTCTTAAAGATGCAAAAATTCCTGTCTCAATCAAGGAATTTCTGACGCTGCTCGAAGCGCTGGACAAAGGATTGATTAGCATGTCGATGGATGATTTTTATTTTCTGTCCCGCACGATTATGGTTAAAGACGAAGCGCACTACGACAAGTTCGACAAAGCCTTCGGTCTTTACTTTAAAGGAATAGAAACGATTTTTGAAAAGAATCCTGAAATTCCTCTGGAATGGTTAGCCAAGCGCATGGAGCGCGAACTAACGGATGAGCAAAAAGCAGCGCTAGAAAAATTTGGCTACGACAAGCTGATGGATCGCTTGCAAGAATTACTCAAAGAACAAAAAGAACGCCACGAAGGCGGCAATAAATGGATAGGTACTGGCGGCACATCACCGTTTGGTAATGGCGGACAAAATCCAGAAGGCATACGCATCGGCGGCAAAGGCGGCAACCGCACTGCGGTCAAAGTATGGGAAGCGCGCGCCTTCCGCGATTACGATGATGAGCGCGAACTCGGCACACGTAATATCAAAATCGCGCTACGTCGTTTGCGCAAATTTGCCCGTCACGGAGCAGAAGATGAGTTGGCGCTGGACGCGACGATTAAAGCGACTGCCAATAATGCAGGCTACCTCGATATCAAAATGCAGCCGGAGCGCAAAAACAATATCAAGGTTTTGATGTTGCTGGATGTCGGTGGCACGATGGACGACCACATTGCCAGGACTGAAGAGTTATTTTCAGCCGCAAAAACAGAATTCAAAAATATGGAATTCTTTTATTTCCATAACTGCGTCTATGATCATTTATGGAAAAACAATCGCCGTCGTCATGCAGAAAAATTTCCTACATGGGATGTTTTGCGCAAATATACGCCAGACACCAAAGTGATTTTTGTTGGCGACGCCACCATGAGCCCGTATGAAATTTTACAGGCTGGTGGTTCAGTCGAATATAACAATGAAGAAGCGGGAGCAGCGTGGCTACAGCGGTTTACTTCAGCTTTTCCGAAGTTCATCTGGCTCAATCCAGAACCAGAGGGATTGTGGCAATACCGTCAATCGGTATCCATCATTAAGCAAATTATGAACAATCGCATGTTCCCAGTCACCATCGAGGGACTGGAGCGCGGCATGCGCTTATTGAGTAAATAAATAAGTGAATAAATAACGAATTAGCACGAGATGGGAAGGACGAAACTTCCAAAACGATACGCAAAATCACCGAAGCTCACCGAACCTAGTAGGTCAACCATTATTGGTCAGCTTAAGTGAGCTGCAAAAATTTTTGTATCGTTGATAAAACCAGTTTGCGCGACAAAGGCTTATTTAAAAACCCATCGCAACTCACGCTTTGCGCAAACTCCTGGTTATACACAAACGTCTTATCGATCAAAAACATGACATTCGTTTTACGGTGTTCATTTTGACCTTTGAGTGACCGGCATAAACCATAGGGATCAATATCCGGCGTCGATGTATTAATCATGGTCAATCCATATTGATATTGCGCATCCAAGCTTAAAGCTGTCTCTGCATCATTACTCATACCCACAGGAATGTTATACCGCTCCATAATTGCCGCGACATAATCTCTGAAACGCATGTCCTTATCAATAATCAAAATGCCGCCCCGTGGGGTCGCGGAGTTGCGCATTTTTTGATATACCGACGGGTCGGTCAAATCAAAATCTAAACGTTCACGACGACGACGTTCGGGTATCGCCACCTCGCCATAAGCACTTAACGTTGTCAACAACAACTGGCGCTCATCCGCTAACTCATCAAGCACATCAAACAATTTACGCCAGCGAATCGGACGCGGCATAACTGCGTAAGGCAAGCTCACCTTAGTTTTACCAATTAATAAAACGGGTTGCGCATGGCCAGGGTTGATATCAGACAGTGTTGCCAAGGCTTTCATATCTTCGGCATTGACAATAAAAAGGTCGGGGTCTTGCAGGCTGCCATCTCTTAAGCATAGATAGCGATAGCCCTTCTCGCGCATCACCGCAAGAACGGTAGAAAACGTGTCGTTTTCTTTAGGAATAAATCCAATCAGTCGGATTGCGATTGTTGGGTTTTTTTCTGACATCGTTTATCCATCAACACATAACAGCTACAATAGTCGCAAATTACTTGCAAAGAAATTGTAAAAAAATTGCAAAAAAACTGAAGATAAGATCGCAGCAAAAAAGTCCCTGAGCTAAGTTAAGCTAACCTCAGCTATGATCGCATTACTATCTGCTAGCGATTTTATTGCTCTGATGACTTTCTACCAAACCTATTTAAAATGATTGCCAGAATACAGGCAAACCTTGCTAGCAAACAAAAATTTTGTGGAATAATTTGTCTACATGGTACCTAATTAGTACCTAATTTCCAACATCAGCGACAACCAACACGTATTTATTGCATGGCCACTAAAAAAAATACCACACCATCCGACTACAGCGAATCATCCATCCGTGTCCTTAAAGGGCTGGAACCGGTCAAACAAAGACCGGGCATGTACACCCGCACTGAAAATCCACTGCATATTATTCAAGAGGTAATCGACAATGCCTCGGATGAAGCATTGGGCGGTCACTGTAAAAATATTGTTGTCACCCTCAATGCAGATAACAGCGTAACGGTGGAAGACGATGGGCGTGGCATTCCAGTTGGTATGCATCCGGAAGAACACGTCCCTACCGTAGAAATCGTCTTCACGCGCTTACACGCTGGCGGCAAATTCGACAAAGGCTCGGGCGGCGCGTATGCGTTTTCTGGCGGTCTGCATGGGGTTGGTGTCTCAGTTACCAATGCATTATCGACACGACTGGAAATTACGGTCTGGCGTGAAGCAGGCGTGCATAAGCTCACCTTTGCCAACGGCGATGTGATTGAACCTTTGACGTCGCAAGCACTGGCACGTGGTGAGAAGAAAAACGGCACCAGAGTGTCGATCTGGCCAGACGTAAAGTATTTTGATTCGCCGACGATTTCTGCGACTGAATTAACCAGACTGTTGCGATCTAAAGCAGTCTTGTTGCCCGGTGTCAAAGTGACGTTGATCAATACCAAAACTGGCGACACTCAAACCTGGCAATACGATCAAGGATTGCGTGGCTATTTAACCGAGGCCTTGGCGCAATCATCCCATGGCGAGCCATTGATACCGCTGTTTGAAGGCGAACAATACGCCAGTGGCGAGAGCGACGGCTTTGCAGAAGGTGAAGGCGCGGCCTGGGTGGTCGCTTGGACAGAAGAAGGCGCGGTTGTGCGCGAATCCTATGTCAATCTGATCCCAACACCGGCAGGCGGCACGCATGAATCTGGTTTGCGTGAAGGCTTGTTTGGTGCAGTCAAGAGCTTTGCCGAAATGCATTCGCTGCTACCAAAAGGCGTGAAGCTGTTGCCTGAAGATGTGTTTGCTCGCGTCTCTTTTGTGTTGTCCACCAAAGTGCTTGATCCGCAATTCCAGGGCCAGATTAAAGAACGGCTTAACTCCCGCGATGCAGTCCGGCTGGTATCCTCCTTCACCAAACCACCGCTGGAATTGTGGCTGAACTCGCATGTTGATTATGGCAAAAAACTCGCAGAACTGGTCATCAAGCAAGCCCAGTCGCGCTTGCGTTCCGCACAAAAAGTGGAGAAGAAAAAATCCTCAGGCGTTGCAGTCTTGCCAGGCAAACTGACCGACTGCGAATCGAGTGACATCGCCCGTAACGAACTGTTTTTGGTCGAAGGTGACTCGGCTGGTGGCTCTGCCAAGATGGGGCGTGATAAAGAATTCCAGGCAATTTTACCTCTGCGCGGCAAGGTTCTTAATTCATGGGAATCCGAACGTGATCGTCTGTTTGCGAACAATGAGATCCACGACATCGCCGTCGCAATCGGAGTTGATCCGCATGGCGTCAACGACAATCCCGATTTAACTAATCTGCGTTACGGCAAGATTTGTATTTTGTCGGATGCGGACGTTGATGGTTCGCATATTCAGGTGTTGTTGCTGACCCTGTTTTTCAAACACTTCCCAAAATTGATTGCACAAGGTCACGTCTGCATTGCACGCCCGCCTCTGTTCCGGGTGGATGCACCAGCACGTGGTAAAAAGCCGATTCAAAAAATGTATGCACTGGATGCAGGTGAACTGATCGCGATTGAAGACAAGCTGCGCAAAGACGGTGTTAAAGACGGCGCCTGGGCGATTTCGCGCTTCAAAGGTCTGGGTGAAATGAATGCCGAACAATTATGGGAAACCACGATGAACCCGGATACGCGTCGCCTGTTGCCAGTGGCTTTGGGTGAGTTCGATCAAGCCTTCTCCGAAGCCCGTTTCAATATGCTGATGGGCAAAGGTGAAGCTGCCGCCCGTCGCGCTTGGTTGGAAGAACATGGTAACGAAGTAGAAGCAGACATTTAGATTTCCGCCTGACACATAAAAATATACTACCCATAAGTATATTTTATTGTCCATATAATCATTGGACGTTAAGCACCAAATTGGCTGATACTCCCCTATTTTTATAAATTAACCGACGAATTTAAGCACAATGAGCGAACAAGCGAATTTATTTGATCAGGCACCTGATGACGACAAAGGCGGTGGCGATGGCGGAGAAACCCTCACGCTGGCCAGCTTTGCCGAACGCGCCTATCTTGACTATGCGATCTCCGTCGTCAAAGGCCGCGCCTTGCCGGATGTGTGCGATGGTCAAAAACCGGTACAGCGCCGCATCTTGTTTTCGATGAATGAGCTGGGTCTGAACTCCAGCGCCAAACCACGTAAGTCCGCGACCGTAGTCGGTGACGTGTTAGGTAAGCTGCATCCCCATGGCGATCAGTCCGTGTACGACGCGATGGTACGAATGGCACAGGATTTTTCGCTACGCTATCCGCTGATCGATGGTCAGGGTAACTTCGGCTCACGCGATGGCGATGGTGCAGCAGCGATGCGATATACCGAGGCACGCTTAACGCCTATCTCGCGCTTGTTGATGGATGAGATCAACCTTGGTACAGTCGACTTCCAACCCAACTACGATGGTTCATTTGAAGAGCCAAGCTTGCTGCCGGGTCGTTTGCCGTTCGTCTTGTTAAACGGCGCATCTGGTATTGCCGTCGGTATGGCGACCGAAATCCCGTCACACAATCTGACCGAAGTCGCCAAAGCCGCCGTAGCGCTGATCCGCAACCCGGCTATGCAACATGCTGAATTAATGAGCATGATTCCGGGTCCGGATTTTCCTAGTGGCGGTCAAATCATTACCCCCGCCGCTGCGATTGCCGATATCTACGCAGCTGGTCGTGGCAGCATGAAGGTACGCGCCTGCTGGAAGATTGAAGAACTGGCTCGTGGTCAATGGCAAGCAGTGATTACCGAATTGCCGCACGGTGTTTCTTCCCAAAAAATTCTGGAAGAAATCGAAGAAATCACCAATCCGAAAATTAAGTTAGGCAAAAAAACTCTCACACCAGAGCAAGCCTCGCTCAAGCAAGTCGTATTGTCCATGCTCGATGCCGTGCGCGATGAATCTGGTCGTGAGGCTGCGGTACGTCTGGTGCTAGAGCCGAAATCCAAAAATCAGGATCAGGCGGAGTTTATGCAGATGTTGCTGGCGCATACTTCGCTGGAAACCTCGACCTCGATCAATCTGGTCATGATCGGCGGCGACGGACGTCCGCGTCAAAAAGGCTTGCTCGATATTCTCAAAGAGTGGATCACTTTCCGCTTTGCGACAGTCACCCGCCGCACTCAGTTCAAACTGAAAAAAGTCGATGACCGCATTCATATTCTGGAAGGCCGTGAAGCCGTTCTGTTGAATATTGACAAGGTCATCAAGATCATCCGCGAATCGGATGAGCCTAAACCAGCCTTGATGAACGCATTTAAATTATCCGACCGTCAGGCCGAGGATATTTTAGAAATCCGTCTACGTCAGCTGGCACGATTAGAAGCCATCAAAATCCAACAAGAACTAGCCGAGCTGCGTATTGAAAAAACCAGTCTGCAAGACCTGCTAGACAATCCAGCCTCGATGAAGAAATGCATCATCAAAGAAATAGAGGCCGATACCAAACAATTTGGTGACGCACGCCGCACCTTGATCGAAGAAGCCGCGCGCGCTTCCGCAGAACAAAAAGTGATTGACGAACCCGTCACCGTCGTCATCTCAGAAAAAGGTTGGGTGCGCGCACGCACAGGTCATGGTCATGACAATGCGCAATTCGCTTTTAAGGCGGGCGACAGTCTGTACAACACCTTTGAATGCCGGACCATCGATCAGCTGCTGGTGTTTGGCTCCAACGGCCGGGTCTATTCCGTCCCAGTTGCAGCGCTGCCCGGCGCACGCGGTGATGGTGTGCCGATCACTACGTTGATTGATCTGGCCAGCGGCACAAAAATCTTGCACTACTTTGCGGGCACAGCCGATTCAACTCTGCTACTAGCCTCCAGCGCTGGCTATGGCTTCACCGCCAAAGCCAGTGACATGGTTGGCCGCATGAAGGCAGGTAAAGCCTTTATGACGCTGGATGTTGGCGATGAACCATTGCAACCAACCCTGGTAGCAGAAGACGCCAGCGCGATTGCCTGTTTATCAGAAAAAGGCCGCTTGCTGGTATTCGGCCTGGCAGAAATCAAGCAACTCGCCAGCGGCGGCAGAGGCGTGATTTTGATGGAGTTAGAACCCAAAGAAAAACTATTGGCAGCACAAGCCATTAGCCAAAAAGGTGTCCGCGTTGCCGGCATAGGGCGCGCAGCCAAACCGCAAGAAGTAGTCTTAAGCGCGTCGGCCTTGAGTATCCACATCAACAAACGTGCTCGCAAAGGTAAGGCGCTGGAATCCAAGCTCAAACCAAGTGGGATATTTAGTGTGGGTTGAGTTGGTAGAGAATAGTTGTATCTGATGAGGTTCTTGCAAAACGAAACACCGGAGAGTAATTTTATTGCGAGAAGCGCAAAATAGATGAGAAAGGAGCGGCCATTTCTGGCAAGATGAAA
>NZ_JBEONP010000061.1:0-23164 GCF_040544435.1 Undibacterium sp. GrIS 1.2 | reverse complement strand
GAGGCCGCCGTCGGTGTTGCTGTGTTAAATCGCATGCTCGCTGCTGGACGCCCAAACTCCGTCCGTAGTCAGAAAGTTCCTGCATAAATGATCGGAGTTGGGGTACTTTTTACTTCAACTTTTAAGTGCACCAACGCCGCGATCTACAGCCCTTGGGTGTGGTATCGGTGGAAGTAGATAATTTATACCGCGCCGGGTACGGTAACGGGGCTACGCCATTATCCGATTTCATTGTCCGCTTCAATAACGGTAAGGCTGCCAATAATCCGATAAGGCTATTACTGAAAAACATTGGCTCCCCCGCTGAACTGGATACTATTCTCGCTGCCAGTCCACGCACAGCAATTGCGAACTATATGATTTTGGAAGAAGATTTGAAAAATCAGTGGTGCGCTTTACGAAGCACAGGCAAGAAATATGGCATTGTCGCTGGCTTTAGCTGGAATACTTTTGACTACCACTCTGAGGTTGATAGCAACGGTAAAGATCTTGTTTTATCCGGCCCGGCTCAAAGCGAACGCCAAAGCTTTGCATGTCCGCCTTAATCGGAATAAATCAGCTTCGGTACCAACAAAGGACAGCAAATTGGGGAAAATGGACATATTATTTTTGGCAGTAATATTGCCCTTTATGGGGTTGATTTTGGCATTTTTTCTTTATCTTCTTGTTTCGAAGGTTACGGCACTGCAGAAAATTTGGACCACAATTTTATTCGCATTTTCTATATTAATTACAGCTATTCTGGCTGCTTCGAGATCGAATCTCCCTTACTTTGCAATCGTCATTTTTTGGATTTTTCCATTGATAACTTGGGTCTGTTTTGCGAAATGGTGTAAGCGCAAACGGCATTTGATGAATAAGTAGGCTTCACGCCCCAAAATGAAAGAGCGTGACGTTGGTTCGGCAAGCGCTGTTGATAGCGGCGAGACGACCGCTCACAATCGGCCAGCAGCGACCCTTCATTTTTTTCGTCAATTTTAGAAATGTAACCGACTATTGCTCTTTCTTAAACCTAATCTAATAGTATTGGAGTGAAATTTGAACTTTGTATTCACAACCCAGAAAGTTGACTGGGAAGTAGTTGCTTCACTATTTCAACAAGTGGGCTGGGGCAACCGTCAGCCCTCAGAGATTTGTTCCGCCTTTGAAAAAAGTAGCTTCGTCATATTCGTATACGATGGAGACGAATTAGTCGCGTTCGGAAGAACGATGGACGATGGCAAGTACTACGCGCTTTTGGTCGACGTTGTAGTGAAACCTGACAGTCAACAATCTGGTCTTGGGCGAGAAATTGTAAATTACCTTAGGTCACAATTGGTGGGCTATAAATTTATCACATTAACTGCTGCTCCAGGTAAAGAGGAGTTCTATTTGAAGCTAGGTTGGCAGCAGCAGACCACAGCACTCATTTGGCCTGTGTCAGAGGAGCAGCAAAAGCTGCATGCTTTGTCTTAGAGCGGCCATGAGCCGTCATTCGGTTACGCCTTTGATTTTATTGAGAGAGATTATGTTGATACCAGCACTTGGAATCGTCTATCAGCGAGCGAGAAAAATGAGTACCATCAATACTCCAATCGCTTTTTTCGAGCGGCTCTTTCCTCCGGCTTATAAATATGACATCACACAACAGCGCCTGGCGCGCTCATCTATTTGAGCCATATGTGCTATATTTTATTTTTAAAAAAACGAGAAAAAGACATAGAAAAAGAGCTCCTGGTTGATACTATTTTTTTACAAATATGACACAGCTGACTTTTGCAGACGCTTTGTTACTGTTGCTGTTGGTTCTTCAATCTTGAACACGCCGACTATTTTTGCCATTGCATTGACTTGTTCGCTCATGGCTTCCGCTGCGGCCGCAGCTTCTTCCACCAAGGCAGCGTTTTGTTGTGTCATTTCGTCCATTTGCCCAACTGCTTGATTCACTTGTTCAATGCCGGAGCTTTGTTCGATACTGGCGCTGCTAATTTCGGCCATGATGTGAGTCACCTTGTCGACAGATTCCAAAATCGCAGTCATCGTATTTCCAGTCTGCTCAGCCAGTAAATTGCCCGCATCTACCTTTGCAACGGAGTCTTGAATCAGGGATGCGATTTCCTTGGCTGCTGCTGCTGAGCGCTGGGCCAGATTACGCACTTCGGAAGCTACCACGGCAAAGCCACGCCCCTGCTCGCCTGCACGGGCAGCTTCCACAGCGGCATTCAGCGCCAGAATATTGGTTTGAAATGCGATTCCATCAATGACACTGATAATATCGACAATCCGCTTTGAGCTCTCCTTAATCGATGCCATCGTGCTGATCACTTGCGAAACAACTTGCCCACCTTTAGTGGCAACACCAGCTGCCGAAACCACCAGATCATTGGCAGTCTTGGCACTCTCGGAATTCTTTTTAACTGTGCCGGTCAGTTCTTGCATAGACGCCGCCGTTTGTTCCAGCGAGCTGGCCTGCGATTCGGACCGCGCCGATAAATCAGCGTTGCCATTTGATATTTCATCGGCAGCCAGAGAAATTTCGGACGTGCTCGCACGCACCTGCATGACCACTTCCGCCAAGCCTGTTCCAATGCTATTAATCGCTTCGATCAATTGGCCAATTTCATCAACCCGTGTCGAACTAATATGGGTTCGCAAATCACCTTGAGCCAAATTTCTTGCGGCATTAATCACAGTCTGCAAGGGGAGGCTAAGACGCACACGCATGACGTAATACAATGCGCCCCCTAAGCATAGCAATAAAATGACGCCGATCGCTTCGTAGCGATGGGCAAGCGCAGTCGCATCTCGCGTGAATTCGTCGGTGTAGACACCCCCGGCCACGATCCAATTCCAGTTTTTTATCGGCATAAACGCGACGATCTTTTCTCGTGTTTCCGACTCGCCGCGCTCAGTGTTGACCCATGGATAACGTATCACGCCTTCTTTTCGTTCCAGTATTTCTTTGATGAATTCACGCCCGCTGCTGTCCTTTGAATCGAGGATTATTTGCCCTTCCTTGCTCGGGTGAATAATTAAGGTGCCAAGGTTTTTTCCTTCCCGTGCATCCAGCGCATAAAAATATCCGGTGTCACCTATTTTCATGGCCCGAATCTTATCTTTGAGTTGTGTAATCGCCTCTGTAAAATTGACGCCAACAAAAAATATGCCGATAACTTTTCCCCCGCTGTCGATAATGGGGTCGTATTGCGTCATATATTGTTTTCCGAATATGGTCGCGATACCCACATAACTTTTGCCGCCGCTAACGATTTCAAAAGCTGGGTTCGTATGATCCAACACAGTGCCGACCGCACGTTCACCATTTTCCTTCTTCAGTGTTGTTGAGACCCGTATGAAGTCGTTGTCTTTCTTGACGAACAGCGTTGCTATCGCTCCTGACAGGCTGGTGAATTGATCCAACACAGGAAAATTTCCGTTGAGGTCACCGTCGCCCGATTTCAAAACTGGTGTAGCGGTTCCGGCAACATCAATGGAACGTGATGGATCAAGCCCAACTGCGCCTTTGAAACTGCCCTCGAAAATTTTGGCGTCGACGCTGACTTGTGATCGAAGACCAGCATCAAAAATATTCAACATATCGGCCACCATTTTTGTTTTGTCAGTGACATCAAGAGCGGTTCGTTGTTCGATTTGTTGATTAGTGCTGTAATTGATTAATGCGATAAGAGTAACTAATGTCGCACCGACAATAATAAACATAAAGAGTGCTAATCTGGCACCGATGTTCCATGAACCAATACGGATGAATTTTTTTAACATTACCATTCCATCAGGTTAGAAATTACTTTCGGCAACTATTTGTTTAATAGTACTCGAAACTCCATCTGGTCGTTGCGTCATTAAAGAGACGCTTCTGCATGTTTGTATGCATTTTGCGACAAAGTCCATGAAATGAATGAGTGCCAGCTTCCAGACGGGCGTTGATACTACTTCGGACATCCAAGCGCCAATGGCCGGCGAAACCTGACCGTCCTCAGTCCGTCTTTATGCCTGGAGGTGTCTCATCGTCGCGCACTCCTAAAATAAGGGATAGAGCGCAAAAACCAATAATGCGCTAACTTTGAGTGTCTGCTTCGTAGAGGCGCGACAGACCGCTTTGGGGCGTTAGCAGTCAGTCGGGCTGGTCTTCCAGTTCGCGTGAAGCATCATCAAAATGCACTGAGTTACAGTATGGATATCCGGGTTGAACGATGAGGCGGTTCCCATCGAGGATTTTTGTTCTTCCAGAATTTAAAATCGTCCAACATCAGGCAAAGCGTTTGCCCTTTGATGCCCAAGTGTTTCAATATGTCTTCGGAGCAGTAAAACTTGACTGGATTGATCCATCGCAGGCCCAGCGGGGCGGGATCTAGCGGATGGCGCGTGATTGGAAGGGTTCAAATTGACCGACGCCATGTTGGATACAGCCGCCTCCCTTAGACGTCATACTCTTCCATCAGTGCATTCAATGCCTGCGGATCAAGCGGTTTATGCAGCAGCCTGAAACCGCTTGCGCTCGCTTCACGTATCCGTTCCGGAGAGGTATCGCCAGTGATAATGACGGCAGGGATCGCTCGTCCGACTCGCGCCAGAACGGCGCGGATGGCATCGGCGCCATTCACATTTTCGGCTAATCGGTAATCGGATAAAATCAAATCGATTTCCTGCATCTGCTTGCCTGCCGCTTCTACTGCCTGTTCCAACGTATTGGCGGCAATGACAAGATGTCCCCAATTCGACAGTAATATCCGCACCGCGTCGAGCACGTCGGGGTCATCGTCGATGACGATAACCGTGGCGCTGCGCCGACCTGCATGAGACCGCGTTGGCTCCCGATGCTGCGCCGCGGAGGTGACATCGACGCGGGGCAGCGTGAATGAAAACACTGATCCTTTCCCGAGTGTCGAGTTAAGCTTGAGCCGTGTTCCCAGCAAACCGGCAGAGCGCTGCACGATCGCCAATCCCAATCCCAGCCCCTGTTCGTGATCACGGGCGACGTTGCCAATCTGATAGAACTCCTCGAAGATTTTTTCGTGCTGGTCTTGCGCAATGCCGATGCCAGTGTCCCACACTTGGATCTCGACTTCATCTGCGCGTCGGCGGCATCCGATCAGAATGCGGCCATGCTGGGTGTAGCGCACGGCATTGGCCGCGAGATTCGAAAGGACCTGATGCAGTAGCACCGGATCAGTGTCTACCGACAATGCAGCTGGCAAGCGCACTTTAAAATTTAGGCCCTTGGCGTTGGCCGGGCCGGAGAAAGCGTTGTTGATGTTAGTCAGTTCGCTGTCCAGAGAGACCACTTGCTTGCGGACCTCGACGGCGCCGGCATCGAGGCGCGAGACATCGAGTAGGCCGTTGAGCAGTCGCCCCAAGCCGCTGAGGGCGGTTTGCAGCCGCCCGGCGATATGCTCTACGTCAGTTGCCTTGATGTCCGGGCGTTGCGCCATCGATTGGAGGGTAGCGATGAACAGGCCGAGCGCATGGGTTGGTTGCCGCAGATCATGGCTGGCGGCGGCGAGAAAACGCGACTTGGCCAGCGTCGCTGCCTCCGCGACGTTCTTTTGGACCGTGAGTTGGGCAACCAGGTAAACGTTTTGCGCCACGGCGATTTGTTGCTGGGCCAAAGCTTCACTCAGTTCCTGGGTGCGCATGACAACCTTGCCTTCCATTGCCCTTTCCGATGCTTGCAACCCGGCCAGGAGTGCCGCCTGCGCCCGCAGTTTTTCGGCACGGTCCTGCTGAAAGCGGTCGGCCAGCGCCAATGCCATCGTCAGCATTTCAAACAGTGAGGCCCACATCATCAATTCGTTACTTAACGGATACAGTGCCTGCAGCAGACTCATGGCCAATCCCACAATTCCGACGGGCATTCCAGCAAGAACCAGGAATCGAGCAGGACGGCTTCCTCGCCAAGCCAGACGAACGATAGAAATGAGCAGAAGCAAAACAGTTAGTGCAGCTGCCAGAACGTAAAAAGGCGCAATGTTTCCCACCATTGAACTGGCTAGGCCGGGGTTGAATCTCAAAGGTCCGACGGTATGCATAACGATCCAACAGATCAGCAATAGCCCCGTTGTCGCTACCAGCGCTTTAAACAGACGCGGCGTTTGATGGCGCAGGTCCAGCAGCGATGCAATGAAGATGGCGCCGGTAACGATTGCAGCTACAGTGGCACTATCCACGCTGAAGCGTTGGAACGCGGGCCAGTTCGGCCACAGTAATTCAAAAGCAGCGCCAAAACCGCCAAAAAATGAGGATACGCTCCATGTGACGGTCATGCACGATAACGCATACAGCGCGTAGAGGCGGTCCCGCAAAACAATCCCCAGCAACAAATTGAAAAGAACCAAGGCACCCGCCGCACCCAGATAGACCAACCAGTGGTTGCGTTCGGTCCCCAACTTGTGTTGCAGAGCCTGCGGCTCCCAGATTTTCGGATTGATGATTAATCCCGAGGCAACCTTGGCCCGGATATACACGACGGCATCAGTACCTGATTGCAAATGTAAAGGGAAGGCAATCGTTTTTAATGGCAAAGGGCGCTCAAAAAACGGCGACATCGAACTGGCGCTCTGGCGCTGGTAGGCGCCAGTTGCATCGGGCGCGTACAGGTCCATACTTCTATCGACGAAACTGCCGGTGTCGAGCCACCAATGTCTGGGCCCGGCTGCGGTGTTATGAAATGCGATGCGCAACCAGATGGCCTCATGGGCTTGGGCCCATATCTGATCATTCTCAGTCGCAACAAATCGAAAGGCATGGGTTGGGCTTTGCACGTCCGCAAGCGTCAACTGTGCGCCGCTGTCGACAAAGGCCTCAAACTTATCGGCCAGCACCACGACGCCCACACCATCGTCGAGGCGGACGGTAGGCATCGCATGGGCGGCGGAGCCTATTGCGCAAAGCGTCCCGCATATCAACAGCCAAGCAAAGGAATGCCGCAGGCTAAACACGCGGGCCAAGCTGGTGAGCATGGTGAGCATGATGGCTAGCATATTGATACAGGCATGGCGAACCCGCTCAGCAAGAACCGCCTCTTCGATTCGCATGGTTTCATCCTTTTACAACAGAGCGCAGATGATAACCGGATTTGAACCTGTTCCCGCAAAGGATATTTTTCTGCAACAATGGACAACTATGATAAAAATATTACTTGCGGAAGATCACGCGCTGGTTCGAGAGGGTCTGAAGCTTCTGATCGAGACCGAGCCGGGCTTGCAAGTGATTGCAGAAACCGGCGACGGTGCAGCGGTTGAAGGACTAGTGCGCAAGTTCAGCCCCGATTTGCTCTTGCTCGATCTCCATCTCCCGGGCTGTCATGGCTACGAAGTGGCAAGCCGCGTCAAGGCGCAATTTAGCGATGTCAAAATTTTGGTGTTGACCGGCAGCCTCGAACCGGAATCGATCGGCCAGGCGCTGGCAGCGGGTGTGGATGGCTATATTCTCAAACATGAACACACCGGCGATTTACTGCTGGCAATGCGTGCGGTACTCTCCGGCCGCCAATATGTCAGCAAAAGCATTGCCGACCTGTTCCAGGCAAACGGGCCGGATCGCAACGGCGGATCTGCCGTGCAGGCCACGCCGCGCGAACAGAAAATCATGTGCATGATCGCCCGCGGCGTGAGCAACCAGGATATTGCAACGATACTCTTTATCAGTGTATTTACGGTGCGCACGCATCGCCAGAATCTGATGGAAAAACTCAATCTGCGCAATGCCGCAGAAGTCACCGCCTACGCCGTCAAGCACGGGTTTTATACGCCCTCCTGATCCGTTTCGGTCCCCGCAAAATACTGCAGTTACAGTATTCACTTCCGCACACCTTCTCAATAACATAGTTGCTTTGAAAGGTGCAGCCATCGATATTTTCCCCTGCATTACGATTCGCCGGCATTGGCGTTTGGCGGCAACAAAAGCGATGCCGCGCATGTCGCATCCAATCAAATGAACGCAAATGCTTTCACGCGTATTGACAAGCTGGATGCGCTTGTCGGCGCCACCGCAGCGTGTGCTTTTGCGAGCAAGCACGTGCCGTTGGTCTTTGTACTTGATTTCCCTGGCGACGTGATAGTCGAGGTAACGGTGGGGGTCAACACACGGGGCCCGGATGGCGTCGCGCTAACCGATGGCTACGCCGTCATGCCAGAACATCATTCGGCACTGCTGCAGGTCATTCGGGCAATGCTGGCTCGCAAAGGACACGCCACAGTTGGTCGCGCCGCCCCTGAGTGTGGCGAGACGACGCTAGACCGGCGCACAGCAATGGTGCCCACGCCCCGCCAAATCGAAATCATCAGCATGATTGCAGGCGGTGTCACGAACCAGCGGATCGCCGTCATTCTCGATATCAGCGTCTTGACGGTGCGAACCCACCGGCAGAACCTGATGAAAAAACTCCGCCTGCGCAACGCTGCCGACATCACCGGTTACGCGATCAAGCATGGTTTTTACGCGGTACGCTAAACAGCACACCTGTTCACCCCCGCATACCGGCGCAACTTATTTCCCGTCAAAAGCGAAAAATACTGCAGATGCAGTAGGGACAAGCAGTTGCCCACATTTTACTATCTGCCCCAAGGTGCTATCAGGATAAGAAGCGATGGGAGCTATATACGGACTATCTGATAAGCAATAGGTGGTATTTGTTCTTGGTAAGCGCAACGCATCGTGGTTTAAAAAATAAATGTGGCAGAACCTTATTGCTCGCCAGTAAGAAGTCCGCCGAAACCCGCACAGTGGCTTGCTGAAGCTATGGCGGATTGGCATCATCACTACCGCTCACGAAAAGAGCTAGAAAACGAGAAAGTATTTGATGAAAACTACCAGACCCATCACTCACCGCCACACGCGTCGCAACGGCTTTAAACCGAGCGCGCTGCTGCAAAACCTACTGCAAAAAGCGCACGCGGCCAAGCTCAAGATCCTCCCGCCGAGCCTGATGCTGGGACTCTCAGCAACCGCGATGCAGGCGCAGGCAGACATTCGCTTGAGTTTCATTTAGTTAAATTACTTAGGGAGTTGTTACGATGAATAAATTTTTCTTGTCGCTGGTCTTTGAGGACAATCTGACCCTGTTTTAACAAATGGGCATTGTGAAATAAACCGGGACCGCTTAACGCCTTTCGGAGCAGGACGTTTTTATCCATACGAATTCAACAGGGTGACACAAATGAATGCTGCAGCTAAAACCAACAATTCGTCAAATACCAAAGCCAATGCGCAGTCCGAGACGAGCGCCAAGAGCCGGCGGTCCTCCATGACCCGGGCCGGCATTGCTGCTGCAGGGGGGCGGTCTTGCCCGCAGTGGCCCAGGCGCAGCCGGCGCCCCCTGCCAAAGCAAGCAAAACTGCGGTGGCTCCAGGCCAGTTCTGGCCGGGCGGCGCGCGGCTCGTTATTTCCATTTCCATGCAGTTCGAGGCCGGCGGGCAGCCGGCTAAGGGCACCGACAGTCCCTTCCCCAAGGTTGACTTCCCGTCCAGCGTGCCCGCCGACTTGGCTGCCAATACCTGGTTTGCCTACGGCTACCGGGAAGGCGTGCCACGCATGCTCGACCTGTGGGACAAGCACAACGTCAAGGTGACGTCGCACATGATCGGTGAAGCGGCGCAGCGCCAGCCAGCGCTGGCCCGGGACATCGTGCAACGCGGCCACGAAGCTGCCGGCCATGGCCCGCGCTGGAGTTCGCAATATGCAATGAGCCGCCCAAAGGAGCGCAAGTTCATCCAAGAAGCGGCAGACATGGTCGAGAAGGTCACTGGCCAACGCCCGACCGGCTACAACTGCAACTGGCTGCGGCGTGGACCGAACACCTTGTCGCTGCTGCAGGAACTGGGCTACACCTACCATATCGACGATTTAAGCCGGGATGAGCCCTTCATTGAGAAAGTGGATGGCAAGGATTTTGTCGTCGTACCTTACACACTGCGCAACAACGACATTTTGCTGATCGAAGGGCGTAATTTCACGCCGGGACAATTCCTTGATCAGATCAAGCTCGATTTCGACCAGTTGTACGAGGAAGGGGCAAACCGGCGTCGCATGATGTCCATCAGTGCCCACGACCGGATCAGCGGCTCGCCAGCGATGGTGCGCGTATAGGACGAATTCCTGCGTTACGCGAAGTCGAATCCGGGCGTCGCGTTCATGCGCAAGGACGAGATTGCAGCCTTTGTCCGGACCAGTCCCCTGACCCTGCACGAGAGCGAAACCATTTAGCGGGGCATTCATCGCCAGACGCTGGCTTCCATGCTGCAATGAACGTTGAAGGCATCGCGGATGGCTGTGTAAGCCATCTGAATGCTAACCGACCGCACTACGCCTTAATCATAAAATATCGGAGAATAGAAACAATGTATAACTTTCGAATGTATCGACTCTTGCTGGGTAGCCTGCTGCTCATCGCTGTTAGCGGTTGCGGAGGCAACGCCGACGACGCGCAGAAGCAAGCAGACGCGCTATCGGCCGCCTGCCGCGTCAGTCCGAAGAACTGCACCGAGATCTACGGCGCGGCAACCGTGTATGGTCCACTGTCGGCCGCAGCGGTCAACGTATTTGGTCCGAGTGGTGTCCGAATCGGTACCGCGACTACTGCCGCCAACGGAAGTTTTTCCCTTTATGTGGCGCAACCTGTACCTGACTACTCCATCGTCGTCAGCGGTGGCAATTACCAAGGCCGAACATTCTCCGGCGACCTGGCTGCAGAGGTCAGGAATCGTCCTGCCCAAGGCCAGTTTGCGCCGGTCAATCCCGTTACCACCATAGTCGCGCAGCAGATGAAGGCCAGCCCTACCTTGTCGCTGGCGCAAAGCACTGCCGATATTCAGCGTTTTCTCGACATTCCTACCGCTTACGGCGTCGGACTCAATCTGACGCCCCGACAGTTCAGTGGCCGGCTGTTCGCCACGGCCATCGATAACTCCGGGGGCATAACGCCGCTAGTCACTAGCCTGTTGCAAGAGCTGAATGCGGGCAAGACCCACACCTTTCATGAAACTGTCCTTGAAGGTGCCGGCGTGGACGTTACCCTCTTCGTCGCCAAAGGTCTGGCAAGCGGAGTGCTCGGCAAAGTAGGCGGAGAAGCGTTTTCGTCGATTATGAGCGCAGTAGGTTTTGGCGATTCTTCGAGCGCCGCAGCCAAGGCCGCAGCTGAAGCGGCGGCCGCGCAGATGGCAAAGCTGGTCGAAATCGCGAACGCGGTAAACGCACTGTCGACCAAGCTCGATGCTGTGCAGTCCTCGCTCCTGCAGGCCATCGACAGATCGACCTACGTGACGGCGGTGACCCAGAATGTCCAAAACTTGGTGGTCATAAATGAGACCATCGATGTAGAGATGCGTGCATTGGCCATCGGAGGCAGCGTGGACCGGCGCGATAAGCTCAACGACTATATTTTCAAAAACCTGGTGCAAGGCGGCTTGCAAAGCTGGCACAGTTCACTTTACGGCACGGTAACGCGCGATAGCAGCCTGCTGGTCCTATGGGGAAAAATCGCCAGACAGGTTAAATCCAATGTATACGACGCGTCGCAGGCCGACGCCATCGAAACTCAGTGGGAATATTTTGACTCGCAGCAAGCCCGGTCGGTTGCCTACATTGTTGAATACATGCGGTCCACGCCCGGATATGAATCCAGTATTGTGCCGACTCTAAACCTGTGGCGGGCAAACCGAAAATTACAAATGGCACTATTGAAGGGCAATTCCAAGATGAACGACGTGTTCTACTATCCCCAGGACAGTGTGTTGGTCAGTGAAACAACGCCGTTGAACGCGCTACCGCCCAGTACCATTATCGACAAGACGACCAATCAAATGTGGTACCAGGGAATCGCTGCTGACACCTATGGGCCTATTACAACGGTGGCGCTTGGTTACTTTCCGGCTGGCGTCAACTACGGTGCCCGCCAGGTGACCGGAGTCGATGGCTGGAATTTGCCTCCTACCCGAGCGTCGGTTCCGCACAAAACCACTGACATTAGCCATTTCGACGGCTTGCGGCGCCTGGGCGTGCGGATTACGGATGACTGCACAATGTTCTATGGCGAGACAATCGGACAACGCATGACAGACCTGTTCGCCACGTGGCCGCGAGGCGGAGACGAATACAAGCTTGGATATCCGGACAATCCATATTATCAATCTATGGCTGGTTTAATTGAGGCTACACAACTTTTTTATAATACGCCCAACTATAACTATTGGGTTCAAGAAACAAACAAATTGTGGCTGACATTGGCGGTCACACATGACAATAATTACTACTTCTATCGTGCAGCAGACAAATTTGAGGGCTACTCCGCCGCTCCAAGTTTTGTTCTCAATGACACGGCACTTGGCCCGAACGGGGTAATGTATGACACGAATTTTCGAGCCTGCCTCCTTGCGACTCAGCCGGCTCCGCAGTGGTCTCAGTAAAGGGCGCCCACACGGGAGCCGTAGTGGCAAGGAAGGATGTCAGCTCGCATTAAATGGCAACTCAATCTTGCCCCGACCTGCAACCCAAAAGTTGGACATCCGTCGATACTTTTGGGTTACGGCTCATATTTCTCCGTGCCGCAACGCACTAAGTAATGCAGCAGAACTAGTTTAAAAGTAAGCGTCTTCCCAGCCTTCCGATTACCCACAATTCGCTTATATACGTTCGGCAGTTCTATTAACTTTTCCGAATGAGGAATTTGATCGCGATCAGATGACAAACCGTGGGACGTTCGGTTATCTAACAGAAATTTATTCATTCTTCTTAAAATTTATTGAATGCAACATGATGCACACTTTTAACCAAAATGTGCATCATTGAAATTTCAAAGTCTATTTTTTCAAGATAAAATTCATTGCTTTAGCCCATATAAATCGATTTACGAATGACTGGTTTCAGTCTGTTTTGTCGGTTCGGGTAGCCTTGCCTTCAAGTCATGCCATGGTGGAGTTAATTTTTTAGCGCGATCACTCGTATCACAAAATAAGTTCAAAATGATCATCTCTATTTTGAAGAAGGAGTATCGTCATGAACTCAAATACAGTTGAACATAAAACGTCCTGGAAAAAAGGAAAATTGGTTGGTCAAAAGTTGCCCTTAAAACTGAAAGAAATCTGGGCAATCCGAATTCGCCTTCAGCTTGCTTTACGCACCCGGGAATTGGCGATGTTCAATTTGGCGATCGATAGTAAGTTGCGTGGTTGTGATCTGGTGAATTTACGCGTCTGTGATGTCGCCCAAGGGCAAAGAATCATGTCGCGCGCTATTGTCATGCAAAAGAAAACCAAGATACCAGTTCAATTCGAAATTACGGAATCGACCAGGGACTCACTTTCAGCTTTGATCAACAAAGCACACCTTACACCAGATCAATGTCTATTTCAAAGCCGACAAAAAAACTCAGCTCATATTTCAACTCGACAATATGCAAGGATTGTTCAATCTTGGGTCACTTCCATCGGTTTAAATCCTGTCTCGTATGGCACACATACGATGCGCCGAACCAAAGCGACCTTGATTTATCGGAGGACAAAAAATTTACGGGCGGTGCAGCTTTTGCTTGGACATACTAAACTCGAAAGCACCGTGCGCTATTTGGGCATCGAAGTTGATGATGCCCTTGAAATTGCGGAACAAACAGAGGTATAAAAATCTATGCGGCAATATTTTCGAAGATATTGCTGCACAGTGCACGTTCTGGTCGCCAAAGGTGTTAGTGGCTGCGTAAAAACGCGCAAATACCGCGCACTCTCAACGTCTGTATTCTTCTTATTGCCATGAAGAGATATTAATGCGCTGCACAACGATTATGTGCTCAAACATATATTCGTTGACTGATCGCAAACGCAGTGCCGCGCAATTGCAAGATTCGATTCGAATGCAGCATTGGGGCGTTACCGGCCAGTGACTTTTTTGCAATGGTCAGCTACCGGCACTTTCCGGACGAATTAGACCGCTCTTTATAGCGGACGGATATTGCGTGCCATAAATATGAGTTGGTCCCACGAACAATAATCTTCTACACAGGCAGTGACTTAACTTCTCGAATAAGAGAGCACCTCATTCACCTCTCACTCAGACATAGTTTCCCAGCAAGTTACGGATTACAGTAAGCACAATGCGCAGGGTCAGCTAGTAACCGGTCCGCCCTTTCAGCGAGGCTACGATGCTCACAGCGCAGACACGTCCAAACTTCGCTGCGATAACTCGAGGTTGGCAACCGACAAGTTGCGCAGGGCAGTCCCGGTTGCCGTTCGCTGATCCAGAAGCCAGGGGCATTGCATGCTGGGCATGTCGATAGCATGCGTTGCAGCAGATCGGCAGCAGCCTGCTTGATGTGTTTCATTCGGTTCGGATTGGCGAAGGCGCGCAAATCCAATTCGACAAACACGTTGTCGCTACATGATTGCTCGACGCTATTGTCGAAACACGTTTTCAGTCTGGCCCAATCGGCAATGTTCTTGTAGATGCGCGTATCGCTTTGCCCATCTGGGCGCACCACCAAATGGTGCTCAGGGAAACCCACTCGCTCGGCAAAGTCAGCAACTACCTGCCAATCGCCGCTCTGAATATAACCGCCAGGGGCAGCACCTTGGGCGATACCGACGACTTCAATTCCCTCTTGATCATCGATCCAGACCAACAACTCTACATTCCAAGGAAACATACCCGTGTGGGGATCGGGCCCGAAGCTTCCTTCACTGGCAATGCCTTGATAAGTACCTGCCAGCTCCATCCCTTTTCTTGCCTTGCGTCTGGCCGCCTCCAGTTGTGTACCGTACCGCGGCGTCTCCCTTGTAAAGGTGCCAAGCTGATCAGTATCGAAACCTGTAACCAGTTCGATGGAGCAACCGAGGCCAGGTTCAAGCACGGGTGCGATTACACGTTCCTTTCCATGCTGAGTCAGTAAGGCAACTCGACTTCCGTCGTAGCGAGATGGCTTCGATATCATTCAACCTCCAAACATAATGGAGACCATGTTCCTTGCTCATAACGTTCGAAGCCAGTTGGCTTGAAGCGCCATAGGTGCAGCCAGCCGTTGTCCAGCAGTTGCTTGACGACCGAATGCTTGCGTATCACCGCTTCAATCGCCGCCTGCGGCGCATCGATGATCACGGTCAGCCGCAAAGGTTCATGAACCCAGCGTTCGCCGTTGTGCAGCGACTGGCGGGACAGCCCGATTCGCAGATCGCCGCCATTGCCCTCGAAGACGCCGAGGTTACCACCGACAACGTTATGCAGCACCTTGTTGCCGCTGCCCAAGCGCAGCGGATCACAGGTAGACGCGTGGTATTGCCAGTTAATCCAATGCGTGACCAGCATGGGTGCGGTCATCAGCAGTTCTAGCACGCTGCCTTCGCTGTCCTGGCTGGCGTCATAGTCGTGCAGAAAACTACGTCCGCCCAGCACAACGCCACGGCTTCTGTGCCGGGGAGCAATCAGAAAAGCAGCATTGCCCGCGAGCCCCCATTCTGGTCGCGTCTGCGCGCCGTCGTTGGCACGGCGGCGCAACTGACCTAACAGCACATCATGCGGCGCGCGCGGATCAAGTTGCAAGCTGGGTGCTCGCTCGCGACGTACCTGATCGCAGGCGTGGGAAAACACCGTTTGCAGGCGCTCCCAGTTAGTGAGGGCAACTTTCGGTAGCAGATCAAGATCAAACCCCTCGATTTCATCGGTGGTGGTGTTGTGCAGTGCTGCCACGAATACAGTCGATTCGGGGATGGTTAGCCCGCTCGCTTGCAAACCTTGGCGCACCGCTGGTTCGTTAAGCAATTGCGCCAGGCTGCGTGCATTGACTTCGCCGGTCTGTCCGCAGCAGGCACCACAGTCCAATGCAGCCGCGTGGGCGTTGTTGGCAGATTGACTGCCGTGCCCGACGAGGAGTACCAGCGGCGCTAAGTCTTTCTCTAAACCCATGGCGTGCAGCACCCCTGTTGCGAGCGCAACTTTAGCTTTAAGGTCTAGCCCAAGCAGTTGCGGGCGACAGATCGGGCGATAGCGGGCTGGCAGCCCTTCTAGGTCGTCTTTGGTACGATTATGCATACTCGGCAGCAGCCAATTGCCGAGCTTGCCGAGATAGCCCAATCCGGCTGCCTCCACGAAAGAGAACGCTGCACCGGGCCAGCGGCTAGCGGCCAGCCATTGATCTGCCATGGCGAATCGGGTCTGACGTGCGCGACTCGCGGCGCTTTCCAGTGCGGCATCGGCTTCGTGCTTTTTTGAGTCGGCGCTCATGATGCGATCGCTCACCTCCATGGAAGGAGATAGCAAGCCCGGTAACTGAGGCCGCCGGGCTTGCGTCGACAGTGGCGTGTAAGCCACAGGCAAGCCGAAAAAGCCTGCAAAGCCAAGGGTCTGAACCCCCGGCCAAACGGACTCCAAGGCGCGCCGCAAGGGCTCGCTGCGCACGTCGATGCAGAAAGCCGCCTGAACTTCAATCTCGTGCGGAGCCAATCCATGGTGGCTGGCCAAAGCCAAGCGTTGAGCTAAGTCGCGCTGATAGCCAAGCTCCAAAGCCAACTGCCAAACCTCGTCGATCAAAAGTGTCTGTTCAATCTCTTTCAACATGAAGGGAGCTTGGCTCCAAGCCTGCTGAAGTTCGACAAACGCCTGCTGAGTGGTCGCGTCATCTTTGCATCCCAACAGCATTGCGCCCCAAGCTAAACGAATCGCTAGCAGCTCGCGCAGGTGCGCGTCGGTGCCCCCCTCCAAACCAGCCTGCCAGCCCAAATACGCGCACCAAGAAGCCCAACCGTTGACCGTGAGCAGCACCGATTCAAGGTAGTCTGCCCACACTGCCTGCGGCAGACCCAGGCGTTGCATCGCCCAGCGCTCTGCTTCGACCGCCGTGGCTGGCAATGTGTTGACGACACTGCCAATTCGCGGCAAGCCCATCAACAAGCCGATGCCGTGGTCGTGCTGCAAGGTATCTCGCCAAAAAGCGTACAAACCCTGGGTTCGTTCTGGCTGCCAGATGGCTTGATGCTCATCAAAGTATGCGGCACAGGTTTGGCTCACTTGGTGCGTGATGGCGTTGCGCCAAGACAGCCGTGCGTGACGATTTGGATCGTTGTCGAGCACATCAATCAGCAGCGGCAATTGCGCTTGTGGCAGGCTCGCCTGCAACGCGGCTATGCATTGATCTGGACTGAGACCGGCCGTCTGCGCCGCAGGTAGCTGTCGCAAAGCTAAGGTCAGATCAGCTGCGCTAATTCGCCCTTCACACCAGGCTTTCAGCTGCTGATCTCGCGATGGAAATACCTGGACGCTGCCTAGCACGGCCATTCGTGCAGCCACCCGTCGCAAGGGCATACTGATACGTGACCAATGCGGATTGACCGCGATGGCTCGATCCAACGGCCATGCGGGTGCAATCGCTTGGCAGGCTTGATTACAGGCGTGCTCAATCGCAGCATGCAGCGCCTCAAAATCGGGAATAGCTAGTGTTGGGTTCGCCGTACCCGGCAGTGTGTCGGTGGTCAGTATGTCTGTCATAAGGTTCTCCGTTTGTCAGTTCAGTTCAGTGCGCAGCATCAGTCAGCGGGGATGTGGCGGATTTTGGCTCAACGTGCGTGGCAGCCTTGGACGTCCAGCGAGCTGGCCAGATGTGGAGAGCCAATCGCGTGTAGGCCTCGTCCAGATAAAAACCGGCATAACTCCAACGACGCCAATGACCCAGCAGTTGTGGTCGTGCTTGCAGCAGCGCTTGAAAGAAATACAAGGCTGCCATACCTATCAGCGCGATTAAACCGAGCTCTCGTTGAGGGAAGTCTTTGAGATCGAAAGGCAGTGCGTGTGCGGCAGTTGCGGCAAGAGTGAGACCGACTACCATCAGGATCCCGAAAATGGCTTGTGCGCTACGTGCTGACCAGTCGGCTTGCACTGATGGCAACCACAACATGGGAGCCCAGGCGAGACCAAGCACCAGACTCCACCACCAAGGCCAGGATGCTTGTCCCGCGAGTGTCTGTACCAAGAGTACAGTGAGAATTGTCAGCGCTGGTGCTAGTACCAGACTGGTAGTACTGGGTAATGATGCACCGCGCAAAACCTGCAAACGAGTCTGGCGCACGGCGGTCGATGCCGACAGAAAGGCATGCGCCTTGTAGAGCGAATGTCCAATAAGATGCAGGGCTGCCAGAGTGTAAAGGCCGAGCGCGCATTCAAGCAGCATGAAGCCCATCTGGGCAACGGTTGACCAAGCCAAGCGAACCTTGATGCTGATGCGGGTAAGCATCACCATACCCGCCAGCACGGCTGTCGCCAGGCCGAATACCAAAAGCAACATACGCGCTGGTGTTGCTTGGTCGAGCATCGGTGCGAAGCGGATTATCACAAAACCGCCAAGGTTGACCACGCCCGCATGCAACAGCGCAGAGACCGGGGTCGGCGCTTCCATCACTTGGATTAGCCAGCCATGCACCGGTAGCAAGGCAGTGCGAAGTATGACTGCTAACACGAGTAACACGGCGCTCATTTGCAGGGGCACAGACATGCCCTGCTCGGCAATGTGTACCCACAGAGCCGTGAGCGAGCCGCTCCCGACCTCTAGCCAAGCCAGCGCGGTAGCGCCGAGCAACATCACGTCGGCCAGCCGATCAGCGATGCGCTTTTTGTGAGCAGCCAGCAGGGCAAAGGGGCGATCCGGGTAAAAGCACAGTAGATGCTGCAGCGCGAAACCCACTGATGCCCAGGCTGCGATGAGTAGCAGCCAGTGATCGGCCATCAAGAGAAGATGTACACCGGCCAACACAGCCGCCAGTGCTCCAACATAGCGTCGCTGACCTAGCTCGCCCTCCAGATAGCGGGCAGAAAACGCGCCAATGATCGTCCCGAGCAGCTGCACGAGCAAAGCCAGGATTAAGCTAAAAGACGTCGCAGTCACTACTCCAGGCCAATGCCCGCCATTTACCCCCACCGAAAGGGATATTCCTGTAAATGCCAGTGCGACAAACGAAACCACCTGAAATAAACGCCAGAGGCTCGGCGTCGAGATCCAAGTAAGTCGCGTTAGTCCCGCCAGCCCAGCCATCAAAGCAATCGGTGTCAAGGCATAAGTTAAATGCAAAACATGAGGAATATCCATCGCATGACCCTATTTAAATTTATTGCAAGGATGATGCTTGGGAAAAAAACTTCTGTAAAATAGATTAATAAGAACAATTTAATACTAAAAAACGAATGATTAAGCTTAGCCAACTCAATTTTCATCACCTCTTTTATTTCTGGCGAGTGGCCAAGCTTGGGCACCTTACGCGAGCAGCAGAGGAGTTGCACACCTCGCAATCAGCGGTTTCAGCTCAAATTCGCCAGTTGGAAGAATGGATCGGCGAGGGCTTGTTTATCCGTGAAGGCCGCCGTCTCATCCTCACTGACACGGGACAACTTGTGCAGGCCTATGCCGACAACATCTTCGGTCTCGGCCAAGAAATGCTGGGACGCTTGGAAGGTCGTTCAGCCGGGATTGCCCGCCTTCGTGTGGGCAGCGTGGCCACTATGTCACGCAATTATCAGGAAAACTGGATTCGACCTGCGCTCACAAACCCAGCCGTAGTGCTGACGCTGGAATCTGGGCTGCTAGAAGGGCTACTTGCTCGGCTGGTAAAGCACCAGTTGGACGTGGTACTAGCTAACGAGACCGTTCCTACTGATCCTAATCGGCCATTGCACTGCCGTTTTTTAGGTAGCCAGTTGATCTCGCTGGTAGGTCCTGCGAGCAATTGGGCATCGCAAAGCCTGCGTATTCCAGAAGACTTGAATGGATTGGACATTGCATTGCCAGGACCGCGCCATGCCTTGCGTGCGCAATTCGACGCGCTATGTGCAACTAAAGGTGTGAGTCCAAGACTGCGAGCCGAGGTGGATGACATGGCCATGCTTCGTCTGATTGCCCGTGACAGCGGCTGGCTGACATTGTTGCCCGAGGTGGTGGTTCAGGATGAGCTGCGCGCTGGAATTCTCGTCTCCGTAGGACAGTCAACAGCGCTGCAAGAGCGTTTCTATGCCATCACGACACCACGCCGACACCGTATAGAAGTACTTGAGCAATTGCTGACTGGTGCGCCCGAAATCTAATCGCGTGACCAGGCTTCCAGCCAATAGGTGGCGGTTTGCCCATGGAATTTCTTAGCGTGCTTTATTTTTCGAATTCTGAGACGACCAATGATAAATTCGAGCATTTCCTCCATCACATGATCTGGCTGCTTCTTCGGGCAGCATCTGACGGCTTTGGGCACGGAGTTGCGCGTGAGGCGACATCGCCGACCGTCAGCAATCAGTCTAATTTATCCGTTGCGACCGCCAAAATTGGAATAAAAGCCCATTCGTACGATTTCGACATTTCTAGTTTTATTGGTATTATAAAAATGTACTGAATTGGTGCTTTTATCTAAGTCCAACATTGGGATGCTTGCATCCATTTTGCATGACCTTTCATTTTAATGAGGAACCACCCATGTCATTTAGCATCTCCAAGCCAAGTTTTGAACTGCGGACGAGTGCCCTGCGTCTTTCCCTATGTGGCGCGGCCATCGTTTTTATGCCATCTTTCGTCTGCGCTCAAGCCCTGCCAATGGCATCAGCGACTGGCACGGTCTCCGCAGCACACGACTTGGTTGCCGGTGACGATTTTTTTCAATTCGTCAATGGCGACTGGCTTGCCAAGACTGAAATTCCGGCCGACAAAAGTAGCTGGGGCGCTGGTGGAGTGTTGGCCGAGGATACCAACGCTCGTATTGTGAAGTTGATTGAAACTGCAGCCACTGACAAGGCGGCCTCCAGTAATGCCCGCCTTGTAGGTGACTTTTACCACGCCTACATGGATGAGGATGGCATTGAGGCCAAGGGTATCGCGCCGCTAGCACCAATGCTCAAACAAATTGCGGCGATTAAAAGTAAAACTGATTTGGCGCATACCCTTGGTGCCTCGTTACGCGCCGACGTCGATCCGCTCAACAACACCAATTTCTTTACAGAGAACATCTTTGGCTTGTGGGTAGCGCAAGGATTAACAGATCCGCAGCACAACACCGCTTACCTGCTACAAGGTGGCCTTGGCATGCCTGACCGCGCCTACTACCTCGCTGATAGTCAACTGATGGCCGAGCTGCGAACAAAGTACCAGGCACACATCGCCGCTATGCTTAAACTCGCTGGCTTCGACGATGTGGAGGCGCGAGCCGCTCGCGTCATGTCACTGGAGATCAAAATCGCCGAGTCCCATGCTGACCGCGAAACTTCGGCTGATGTGCAAAAGGCCAATAACACTTGGCGCTTCGCCGACTTCGCCGGTAAAGCCCCGGGGATGGACTGGAATGCCTTCTTCACGAGTGCCCATTTGAACAGCCAAAAGACTTTTACTGTTTGGCATCCGAGCGCCGTCTCCGGCGAGGCGGCTCTGGTCGGTGCCACAGAACTCGGCACTTGGAAGGATTATCTGGCCTTCCACACCATTAATCACTTTGGGTCGGTCTTGCCTAAGGCCTATGTAGAACAGCATTTTTCTTTTTACGGTACAGCACTGTCTGACACGCCTCAGCTGTCGTTGCGTTGGAAGCGCTCTCTGAATGCCACAAATGTCGCCCTTGACGAGGCTGTCGGCCATCTCTATGTTGACCGCTATTTTCCAGAGGCAAACAAACTCCGTGTACGCACCATGGTCGACAACATTATCGCTGCGTTTAGCCGTCGCATTGAACAACTCGATTGGATGGCGCCCGCTACCCGTGCCCAGGCGCAGGCCAAACTCAAGACTCTCTATGTGGGTGTGGGCTATCCCGACAAGTGGGCATCCTATGCAGGCCTGACAGTTTCACCTACAGACGCGCTCGGAAACGTGCAGCGTGCCGAACAGTTCCATCTGACACAGCAACTTGCAAAGTTGCGCAAGAAGGTTGACCGCACCGAATGGTCTATGCCATCGCATCTCGTGGACGCGGTTAATATGCCACTGCAAAATTCCATGAACTTCCCTGCAGCAATTCTGCAACCTCCGTACTTCGACCCACAAGCGAGTGACACCGTCAATTATGGTGCCATCGGTGCGATCATCGGTCATGAAATCAGCCATAGTTTTGATGACCAGGGGGCACAATTCGACGCACAAGGCCGCTTGCGTGAATGGTGGAGTGCGGCCGACTTGGCGCATTTCAAAACAGCATCGGGGGCTTTGGCCATCCAGTATTCTGCCTACAAACCATTCCCAGATTTGGCGATCAATGGCCAGCAGACGCTTTCAGAAAATCTCGCGGATCTGGCGGGTCTGGCAGCTTCGCTTGACGCCTACCATGTTTCCTTGAAGGATAATATTGCAGACGACCGCCAATTTTTTATCGGCTATGCGCAGTCGTGGCGCAACAAGGCGCGTGACGCTGCGCAACGCCAACAGATTCTCACTGATGGTCATTCGCCTGCAAAGTATCGGACGGCTACCGTTCGCAACCTAGAGGCTTGGTACAAAGCCTTTGACGTGCAGCCTGGTCAAATGCTGTACCTCGCGCCAGCGGATCGCGTTCGAGTCTGGTAGGTGTGGTGGGCGGGCACGAGCCCGCCTATCCATATGACTCTGCGAAATAAAGCTGCGCCGCAACGATGATCTTGATCATAAGACGCCAAATTATCGAGTCGTGAATGGCTGGTTTCAGTCTTTTTTTGCCTGTATTAATCGGCAAACACGACACGAAGCTGCCATACATCAAATAGAATTGATAACCGAAATGACAGAAATTTAAATGAGATTTTCATTGTCTTCGACCGCACTAATATTGCTGTTTATTTCTCAAACAACTCTCTCGCAGGAAAGCAAAAATTGTTCAACGATTGTTAAATCGGCACAAGAGGCTGCGAACAAAGCAGATTGGATATTCGAAGGAGATATCACAGATATGTATCGATTTGACCCATCGCCAAGTTACATTCAAGTCGGCATTGAAAATGCCAAGGTTATATATGAACTTGAGAAATTTCCACGTTTTTTTACTGCAACATTACCTGTTGATTCTTGTTTTCCCAACGCCATGACAACTTTATGGGGGAAAGCCGCAAATAAGCTAGTTGGAAAGCGGATGGCGTTGGTGCACTTAAAAGTTGAAGTAAAAAGTACCCCAACCCCGATCATTTATGCAGGAACTTTCTGACTACGGACGGAGTTTGGGCGTCCAGCAGCGAGCATGCGATTTGACACAGCAACACCGACGGCGGCCTC
>NZ_JBEONP010000060.1:0-24849 GCF_040544435.1 Undibacterium sp. GrIS 1.2 | reverse complement strand
AAGACAAAATCACTAAAAAAGCATCATTTTATTTTTTAAAAATTCAACCTTTGCTGAAACGGCTCTGATTAAGGCTGTCATGCAAAGGTCTCATTTATACTAGTTAATAGTATTTTTAATCATCCAGAGATTATTTGGACAATAAGCCAATTATTTATACCGGAGTGAAATGCGACGTTGCGCCCGAATCTCCGCTTTGCACCTGTGTGACGAATGATTGTTGTCGTCAACTGTTAAGCAATCAAAACGTGTGATGCGACCAACATCTACGTCCCATTACGCGATCGACTTGGAGAGCACATTAAAACCGACATTCACAAAGGAACTTACACCCGGGCGAACTCAAGCACGGCAAGCAAGAAGGACGCTGAAGTAACAGTAATTTGAATTTCACCAAAACGCAGTCTTGTGTAGTATTTCTCCAATCGAACACCGCGAAAAACGGTCGCTGTGAGTTTGGCTCTTAAGCCACTCGATCAGACTGCCCCATATACGCCAACCAGCACTTGTTTGAGGTAGGTCAGCGTTTCCCCGACAATAGTCGGATTTTATTGCGAGCTGTCGTACTTTTGCCCAACTTGCCCGTACTTATTGGAACGCACCATGAACAAACCTCTCAGCTTGTCGAAGTCATTAGTCGATTCTCACATCATTATCGTAGGTGCCGGTATGGGCGGGTTGATACTCGCCCTTGTCTTACACGTCAATGGAATCCGGGTGACCATCTATGAAGCAGATGTATCGCCGCATGCACGTTTGCAGGATGCCTTCCTGGATATTTATGACTACAACGGTATGGCATATTTGCAAACAAATGAGGGGAGTATTTGCCGCCACACTCATTTTACAGATACTTTTGACCGCTTATGGAGAATATGGAATTTATTCTAAGATTCCCGATTACACCGTCAATTTTGATTTTTGAGAAAATCAAAATTGACGGAACATATAAATTTATTTGATGGCAGCGAGAATACAGGCTAGATTAAGTCAGTAATTTTATATCTCAATAGATCAAACTTTTTCAAAAGAAATATGTCCAAAAATAGCGACAAATTGAATGCAGCCACTTTGACAAATCGAACTGAAGAGTCGTTTGCAATAACTGACTTTACTACATCAGAGTTATTGATTGAAACTTTCCGAGTGAGACGCACAGGCCAAATATTGTATCGTGAACTTAGTGGCACCAAGTGCGGAGTAAGGCTTACACATATAACAACAGGAATTGTGGTTGAGTGCCAGGAAGATTTTAACGGATATCGAAATCGCGAGTCGGCTTTGCAGTTATTAAGAATACGGCTTAATGAGATAGCGAAGAAGTAAAATGCAACGTCGTTTTTCGTATTTAGTTTCTACTGAAAGTCATCGGGAATAAAAGTGAATTCTAGCGCTGCTTTCTTAAAGAAAAAAGGGCTTTTAACTCATAAGTTGAGTGGGACTAAGCAAAAATCTACGCTGGCTGCTCACTTTATTATTGGCTTAAATAAAACAAAGAACCTAAGCAATCAGGAACTCTTCGATTCATCAATGAAAACAATAACGACTACAATTATCATCATTGCCCTTAGTTTTATAAGCGGCTGTTCCAATATGAAAGAAGACTCTACGAGCTTGTTTGAAGCATCAAGTCGCGCAACAGAAGAAATGGCTCCGACAAATCCTAACCGAGGCCAAAAAACCGTCAGGATAATTACAAAAACGCCACCTGAATTAGAGGTAAGACTAATCACCTTTTATACGCAATTTAATAATCAGAAGCTAAGCGATGGTCGCACAGATTCGCGCATAAAAAAATATACCGAAGGATGCTGGCGAACCGAAAGATCTTTAGTAACATCATTGATCAATACACTAGTGATTCCGATGATTCCAGACGAGACAACTTATTTCAATCGCACTTTTTATTATCCAGTAACAAATGGACTCCAAACTCAAGACATCATTCTTGATGAAATAGTGCCGGGTAAGTGCGAAATCGGAATTAGCGCAATTGGCTACGAAATTAAATATAAAGCAGCGAACAATCGACCTGTCCCACGCTTTGTCCGCACGGTAGTAATTTTGGTTGCCAAAGAAAATGGCGCATTGTCGACCCAGGGCACGATAAATTGCACGCTGGCGGAAGATACAGAAAAAAATAAACTTGAAGCTTTGCTTCAATGTAAAAGAGAAATGAAGAACGCCAATGACTTCTATCTTGGGCCGATTCCCCCAACGGGAGCTACGGTTACTTTAGATTTTAGATATTTGGCGCCAATTACTAAATAAACGATATCTTGCCGTGGCAATGCTTGCTCTCGCTATCACAAATCTTAATGTATGCGATAGCGGGAGAACGAGCTTAAAACGGATCTAGTGCTTTAGTAAATTGCCCGGACGCGTTCAACGCGCCCATCGTGTAACCTTGCCAGCCGGGGTAAGCATCAGGTTCCCAATAAAACACGCCTAGTCCGTTTGATCCCATTGCTTTGGTTTTGGTGATCAGGTCGCTTAACATGCTTTTTGTGGTTGCGGCTTGCTGCCAGTCCATGCCTACTTCGCACACCATTACTGGCTTGCCATATCGGGTGACCATGTCTGACATGGTAGCGGCAATTTTGGTGTTGTAACTAGCCCAGCCGGATACGGGTGGATAGTGCGACATCCCGATTACGTCCCATTTGGCGCCTTTACTTTTGATGCCGTCAAAAAACCATCGGAACATCGCGTCGTCGTAACCATTGGCTAAATGCAGCACGACGAGCGCGCTTGGGTAGACCGCTTTTACGGCGTTGTATCCGCTATTGAGCAAACCACTCAGTTGTGCAAAATTAGAGGTGCTTCCCGTGGGGAGTAACATGCCGGAATTAATCTCGTTACCGACTTGTACCCATTCCACATTAATGCCGTTGCTCTTAAAATAGTTAAGGACATCATGGGTATGGGCATATACATCATTGTTGAGCTGAGCCAGAGTATGGCTGGACCATGCCGCAGGTTTTACCTGATGACCGGGATCGGCCCAGGTGTCACTGTAATGAAAGTCAATCATGATGCGCTGGCCTTGTGCTGCTGCGCGCTTGGCCTTGTATAAGACGTCGGCCGCATTGGACCAGCCACCGGCTGGGTTAACCCAAACCCGTAAGCGGATGGCATTGACGCCGATATTTTTGAGCAACACAAAGGGGTCAGTCGCATTGCCACTGCTGTCATGAAAAACATAGCCGCTGGCTTCTTGCTGGTTGACCCAACTGATATCTGCACCATTGGCAAAACTGGCCGCTTGTGTATTCCATGAAAAAATTGATGCCAACAATAAGGCTGAGGCTGCTATTGAACGATAAATCGTTTTGTTCATCATGATGTTGTCTCCTATTGATGAAAAAAGTTCTGATGTGCGGTGTATCCGCCTCTTTTTAGAACCGATTAACTACATTGATAATAATATTGATAACGGCATTGCTACCGTCAGGCGCATGCAAGAAATACATCCGTGCTGGGTTGCCATAAAACAGTGGATATAAAAAAACGGAGCTAAATAATTAGCTCCGTTTTTGATTTACATCTTGTATGACAAACCAAGATTGAAACGCCGTCCAAACTCGGTGACTTCTTGTTGATATGGATTATTGGCGCTGGTGTAGACGACCTTTTGGTTGGTCAGATTATCAACCCCAAATCTGAGTTGTAACTGGGGCGTAATTTGTTTTGCCAGATTGAGAGTGACATAAGTTTCGGCTTCGTTCAGGATCAGTTGTCCTGCCGTCCAGGTCGGGTTACGAACGAACGCACTGTGATAATTCGCGGAGATGCGTGCCTCGTATCCGGCTTTTTCATACCAAAGAGTGACGCCGCCGTTACTCTTCATTAAACCCTCGATAGGAAACGGATTCCCTACAGGCATATTTTCTTTAATGTCACTGGTGGTATAGGTGTAGTTGCTAGAGACACCCAAGCCATCAAAAGGTGCTGGCAATTCGGTGAACGCTTGCTGATATACCAGTTCTATCCCTTTGACATTGCCACCGGTACCGTTGACGGAGCGGGTAATCAATGCGGCACGCCCATCAATCGTGGTGGAGTCTTGAGTAATGCCGATATACCGGCTAATTTTCTTGTAGAACAAGCCGGTAGAGATTAACGAACCTTTTCCAAAATACCATTGATAGGCCAGATCGATCTGATCTGCCAGCATCGGTTTCAGTTCTGGATTACCTGCGCTGCCGGTCAAAGGCTGTGCTGGATTTGAGTCCACGTTCAGATTGCGTGACGCACGCATTTCATCCAAAGGCGCACGTGACATTGCGCGGGCAATCCCGAGGCGAATTTGTTTTTCTTGTTTACTATCCATAGAGAAAATCAAATTCAAACTAGGCAAAACTTCTGTGTAAGTCGTGCCACCCTCCACTGGTGTAGGTGCAGCACCGTTGATGGACTGCATACCAGCACCGGTCTGATTGGTGCGTACTACACGAATGCCGGCATTGCCGCGGTAAGGCATGTTGCCCATTGTCCCGTCTAAATCTGCCTGGGCATAAAGAGAGGAACTACGTTCTTTAACGTTCCAGCCGGATAACAAATCGTTTTGCGTTTGTGTACGTCCGTTAGCGTCAAAAACGTTTGCACCAAACAGGCTGTATGCAGAACCGTAAAAATCTTTTAGCGCGATAAAGGCAGGCATGCCATTAACATTGATAGTTTCGTAAGCAGAATCAGGTAGGCTGCCGTTGGGTGAGACATTCCAGGTAGTTTGGTGATAAGCCTTTTCCCTATCGGTAAAACGGGCGCCGAATTTGATTTTTGTGACGGTGCCAAATTCTACAGAGCGCGAGCCGTTGATATGTACGGCATTGAGGGTGTCTTTTAAATGGCCGTCGGTATCAACGTACATAGTGGGTGAGCCAAAATTGGCTGGATTGCCGGTGTCCTGACCAAAAGAATAGGTTTGATTTTCATCACCGGTGAATGCCCAGCTAATCGTACCGTTTGCCTTGGAATATTGACGTAAATCACGCCACTGGCTGCTACGTTCGGCTCTGGATGTGGACAGATCGGCTTCTAACTTCCAGTCACCGACATTGAATTTGCCATTAAGTCCGCCCGCTAGTGTGCTGGTATCTTGTACCCATACAAAATCATTATTCGTCACACCGACATCTTTTACGCTAGCACCAACCACGTAGCCGTTACGGATATCCAGATTGCTGTAGTTTGCGTTCTGATAGCCGTTCCAGTTTCCGAGATCGCCGGTCCAGTGTTGTTGTCCGCGTTCATCAATAGCAGATTTTGCGTAGTAGACATCGCCTGTGATAAAGGCATCCGGACTAGCTTTCCATTCCACCTTGCCTAGCGCACTAGAGCGCTTATCTTTGCCATGCCTGGCTTCGTCTTGAAAACCCCAGGGAGTTTTATCGACTTTGCCATCACCATTCAAATCGGCGGAATGATCTTCGTTAAAACCCCAATGCCTGATATTTTTTTGCAATGAAGGCTGATCTTGGTAACTGAAAGCCAGAGCAACACCTAAAGTATTATTATTGAACTGGTCAATGTAGATACCACCCAATCTTGGTGCAGTGGTAGTCGAGCCTGGGATCTGATTTCCCATCGGGTAATACAACGCATCTGCTTTCAGCGAGAATTGTCTCTCTTTGAATTTGAGCGGTTGTACGGTGAGCAAATCGATCGTAGTTGCTATGCCGCCTTCGACCAGTTCTGCCGATTGTGTTTTATAGACCGTTGCGCCACTTAAGGACTCGGAAGGGAATTGCTCAAAGCGCACTGCGCGAGCCGGTTCGGAAGTCGCTAGTTCACGGCCATTTAAGGTGGCGCCGATAAAGCGCGGCCCCAGGCCACGGGCAACAATCTGACTGGAATTTCCCCGATCTAAGCCTGATGACAGACCTGGCAGACGCGCTAACGATTCAGCAATCGTCGTGTCTGGCAATTTGCAGATGTCTTCGGACGCGATGCTTTCTATGATGCTGTTTGATGCTTCTTTAGAAGCCAGGGCGCTGCGCACTGAGGCGCGTATGCCAGTCACTGTCACCTGTTGAAATTCTGAACCGCCCGTACTTGCAGATGTGCTTGTCGATGCCGGGGTAGGTGTTTCTTGCGCCCAGACGATACCGCTGGCTGTAGGAAGAATGAACATGGCATGAATCAGCCAACTAAGTTTTTTCTGCTGCATATTGTCTCCGTCTTTTTTATAGTGAAGCCACACTACCGGTGGCATATTCCATGACGATTTTTTAAAAGTAAGGGAGTGTTACTGCCAGAGCAGAAATTCATCACAGAGCACACAAGATGCACTGCTCTACTCTCACTACTTTGCGTTCAGTCTGGAATTTTATTTAACTCATTTTTCATGAGCATAGATTGATCGTATTGTGTGGAGGACTTGCAATCTAATGCTTTATTTACGAAACGCTATGCGGATTTGATATACATCATTTCGGCATCGCTTTTTAAAGGCAGCACATCGCCGCAAAGCCATATATTGCCTGCACATACGAGGTATTTAGCTAGGGGATTTTGTAGCGACTTCACGTAGAGTGTCGAGCATCGCCTGCGCGCCGGGCGACAAGCGGTGTTGTTTTCGGGTGACAATTCCATACAAATCCATACGCAAGCCAAGCTCATAAGGCAACACCGCCAGCAGGCCAGAATCCAGATAGGTCTGCACAATTTGCTTTGGCAGAGCCACCAGCATATCGCTACCCAATAACAGGCTGGTGATTACCGGCAAGGCGATGGTTTCTACCGTTTCTGCTGGCTGATCTAGCCCACGGGATAAAAATAACGCAGTCAGTCTGTCTCTTAAGATACTTCCGCTTGGCGGCAATATCCACGCTTCACCGGCAAGGTCTTGTAGCCCCAAATTACTGCGGCTTAACAAGGGATGCCCTGCGCGTACAATCAAACTATGTGGCTCATCTGTCAGCGGTTCAAAATTTAACTCGGCGGCGGATTCGGTATCGAGTATCCGGCCAACCACCAAATCCAGTTCACCCGCACGCAAACGCTGTATCAGCAGCTTGCTGGTATCAACACTAATCAGAATATTTAAGCGAGCGTGGCGCGACCTTAGCAAGGTGACCGCCTTTGGTACCAAGCCGGTAGAAGGCGTCATGACAGCGCCAATGGATACTCGTCCGCTTAGCCCGGAAAGGAGTTCCATCACCTCCTGATGGGCGGCATCCATTTCGGCCAAAGCTGCACCGGCGCGCCTGATCATAACTTCGCCATACCAGGTTGGTGCGATGCCGCGAGCCAGGCGCTCAAATAGCTGCACGCCTAATGCATATTCCAGTTCAGATAAAAGTTTAGATGCGGCTGGCTGCGTCAGATTTGCAGCTTGGGCGGCATGCAAAATCGAGCCATGACGCCCTAGCTCGACCAGTAACACCAATTGGCGGGTCTTAAGATGTGTACGTACAAATCGGTCAGAACCTGGGTCACTCATGATGGTAGGGAGATAAATTATTCGTGATACAACTGTGAGCGGCCGCCGTCAATCAAGATATCGGTAGCATTGATGAAGCGCGCTTCATCACTGGCAAGAAAGAGTGCAGTATAAGCGACTTCAACCGGCTGACCGATACGTCGGCATGGCAATATTGCCTCCTGGCGTTGTCTTTCTGCATCAGGATCAGGACAATTTTCCAACCAGGACTGAATCGCCTCCGTCATGATGAGACCCGGAGAAATCGAATTTACCCTGATGCCGCGCGCTGCATACTCTATCCCCAGAGAGCGGGTTAAACCGATTAAGGCATGTTTGGCCACTGGATAAGGGAAGCAGCCCGGAATAATTTGATGCCCATGTACAGAAGCGATATTGACAATGCTTCCTGCTCCTTGTTGCAACATCGATGGCAATACGGCACGGGTGGCATTCCATGCGCCGTCCAGATCGACAGAAAAACATCGCTGCCATTGTTCTTGCGTCATTTCTAGCGGATCGGCAAATACGTTCATACCGGCGTTATTGATGAGTATGTCAATTTTTCCAAAGCGCGCGATTGCTTGTTCAGCCAATACTTGCATGGCGTTTTGATCAGCCACATCTGCTTGTACAAACAAGGTAGTTTCACTACCCAATTCTTGTTGAATCGCGGCAGCAGCAGCGTCATTACGATGGCTATTCAAAACAAGTTTCGCTCCATGCTGGACAAACAATCGTGCTATTGCGGCACCGATCCCCAAGGTTGATCCGGTCACGATTGCTACCTTGTCCTGTAATCTTAATGTCATTACTTTCTCGTCTTGGATATTGGTTGAATTCACTTCTTGCGAATGGATATCTCAATTGTGTCAACTGAGCTTATGAGCGAGAGCCTCTGCTCTTTAATTGATCAAACAAAACAGCCGCCAGCAAAATGATGCCGCGCATCAGATATTGATAAAACGCGTCGACATCAAGTAAGTTCATCACGTTTTCAACAGTACCCATGATCAGCACGCCAATCAGCACACCGAAAATTTTGGCTTTACCGCCTTGCAATGAGACACCACCAAGGACGCAGGCAGAAATAACATCCAGTTCAAAACCTTGAGCGGAATTCGGTTGCCCGCTGGTGATTCTGGAAGCGAGTATCAAGCCAGCCAACGCAGTCACCACACCCTGCAACAGAAATATCCAGACGCGCAGTCGTTCAACCCGCACACCCGCCAGTCGTGCGGCTTCCGGGTTACCGCCTATTGCGAGCGTGTTACGGCCAAAAACAGTTTGATTAAGCAAAATGCCAAATACGATAAAACAAATAATCACGACCAGAACTGGCAAAGGCAATCCAAAAATTCGCGTATCACCAAAGCTGATAAAGAGTTCGTTTGAAATACCAACCGCCTGCTCTTTGGATACGATGAAAGCCAGGCCGCGCACCATCAACATGGTTGCCAGGGTGGCGATTAGGGCATTAACACGTAGGTATGCAATCAACACGCCATTACCAGCGCCGATCAGCGCACCTGCCACCAAACCACCACCAACGGCTAGCAACACGCTTTGTGTATGCTCCAGAATAATCGCACCCAATACACCAGAAAAAGCGATGGTAGAACCAATCGACAAATCAAAATCACGTGAGGCAAGGCACATCATCATGGTGCACGACACCATGCCGATTTGCGCCACCGACAACATCAGTCCAACGATATTGGTAGTAGAAAAGAAATTCTCTACCGTGAACGAGAGCACGCAAAATAATAGTGCGTACAAAATAGGCATACTCTGCTGCGCCACCCAATGGGTTTTATGTGAAGCTGCGTTTGAAACGGAACTCGAAGCTGAATTTGAGGCAGCTTGCGATTCTTGTAGGTCTGGCACTGTCTTACTATCTGCCGACATAGTGCTGTGGGAAGTCATATAAATAATCCTAATTAAATTTAACGTACTTTTAACTTAGTTCTAACTTAGTTCTAACTTACTTGCATGTCTGGCAGTGCCAGACTGAGTACGGCTGTTTCACTCGCATGTGCGCGATCAAGTTCGCCGCTGATGCGACCTTCGCGCATAACCAGAACACGATCCGCGATACCTAAAATCTCAGGTAACTCGCTTGATACGACAATGACGCAACAGCCACGTTCAGCGACGTCATGGATAATCCGATAAATTTCATTTTTTGCGCCGACGTCGATACCGCGTGTGGGTTCATCAAGTATCAACACTTTCAAATCTGGTTCTGCCAGCCAGCGTGCCAGGATCACTTTCTGCTGATTGCCACCTGACAGAAAACGAATTTCCTGCTCACGACCCGGCGTCTTGATTTTTAGTCTTTGAATAAAGCGGTCAGCCAGCTCAGCTTCTCGCTTGTGGCGTAAAAATAATCCACCTAGTAAGTCATTGCGACGGCAACTGATATTGATATTTTCAGCAACCGATGCTTCCGCCAATATGCCCTGCTCTTTTCTGTCTTCGGGGCACAATACGATACCGGCTTTAATTGCAGCAGCCGGTCCGAGTGCAGAAACTTGTTTGCCATCCAGCTCTACATGAGAATCTGCAGAGCGTTTGTCAGCGCCGTAAAGTAAGCGCATTAATTTGCTACGACCAGCACCAACCAGCCCAAAAAAGCCGAGCACCTCACCACTGCGCACACTAAAATTAGCGCCCTCAGCTGAGCGGCTATCTTTGAGCCCGCTGACTACCAGACGCGGCGCGCCCATTTTGCGTGGCCGATAATCGTAAATATCCTGCAATTCGCGGCCGACCATGTCATTGATGAGTACATCTTTTGGCACATTTGCCATGACAGGATGGGTAACAATTTTTCGCCCGTCTCTGAAGATCGTGCAACTATCACAGAGTGCATAAAGCTCTTCTAAACGATGGGAAATATAGATAATGACATTGCCCGCCGCACGCAAATTGCGTATCAGCCGGAACAAGATCTCAGTTTCCCGATGCGACAAACTACTGGTAGGCTCGTCAAAAGCAATGACCTTTGCATCTTGTAAAACTGCTTTGCAAATTTCTACCATCTGACGCTGGGCAATCGATAAATCAGCCAGTCTGGCACCTGGATCCAGATCAACACCGATAGCACTCAAACGTTCCGCAACTATGCGCCGGGCTTCGCGCTTGTTAACAAAACCAAATTTTTGTGGCAGATGTCCCAGTAGTACGTTTTCAGCAACAGTCAGCTCTGGTACGTATTGCAATTCCTGATGAATGATGGCGATACCGGCGGCGATAGAATCAGCAGCAGAATGAAATTGACATTCCTGACCATCTACTATCAAACGACCACCATCAGGACGGTATTGCCCGCCTAAGATTTTTAGCAGGGTCGATTTTCCCGCGCCGTTTTCACCCAGTAAGCCATGCACGGTACCGGCGTGCGCATCAAAACTGACGCCCTTTAGTGCCTTTACACCCGGGAAGTTCTTGCAGACCTGATTAAATTGAAGATAAGCAGATTTCACGTGTGACACCTTAAAGCCCAAACTGAGCGCGGACTTCGGTCTGGTTAACCCGAGTCATTAAAGTGCCTGTGGTCAGCGTCACGGCTGCTGGCACCTTGTTTTCAGTGATCCATTTATACATATTCATTGCGGTCTCATAACCATGACGTTTGGGACTGATCAAGACCGTGCCATAAAAACCTGTAGGACTTGGTTTGGCAAATTCATTCAGGGCAGTCTTACTGCCACCTATGCCTATGCCTATGACCGCATCGCTACGTAAGCCACGGCCTTCTGTGGCGCGTATGGTGCCTAGTACGGCTTCATCATTCATGCCAAATACGACCCAATGTTTAAATTGTGCATGCTTGGTCAGGGCGATATTTGCCGCATTAAAAGCACTCTCGGTATCTGTCTTCGCTTGCGTCGCATCGACAATATTAGCCACAGGAAAACCCGCCGCCTTCAATGCATCTACTGCACCTTGAGTACGTTCACGAGCAGTGGGTAATTGATCAAAGGCCAGGCGCATCGCACCCACTTCAGTCATTTTCCAGCCTCTTACTTTCATCTCATCGACTAAGCCCAGACCAACTTGCTTGCCGATCTCGTAAGCTGAAATACCCATGTGCGGAATTGAGGATATCGGCTTACCACTGCCGTCAACCAGCTGATCGTCCACGGACATGGCTTTCAGTCCATTGCGTTTAGCAGCGCGTTCAACCGCGATTCCGAGCTTGACATCTGGTGCGCAAATCACAAATCCCTGGGCTTTTTGGGCGGCCAGATTATCAATCGCGGCAATCATTTTTTCACCATTCGGAACACCGATCTTGACCAGGGTGAAGCCTTTTTCATGTGCAGCCTGTTCAGCAAAACGCCACTCATCCTGAAACCATGGCTCTTCGGCTTGCTTGACCAAAAATCCTATTTTTACCGGCTCTGCCGCAGACGCTGCTGGCACAACGCTCAAGTTACAAAGAGTCATCGCCAATGCGCTGATCATGACGCGAGGCCGGAAAGCAAATTTCAAATTTTGAATCATGATTGTCTCGCTTTAGTTTTGGTTTTTGTTTTGGTGGAAATGATGCTCATCGCCTCAGAGCTATCGTCAAACAGGCTGTCTTCAATCCCGATACGATCATCCAATTGAAGAGAGAACAGACTACCCGCTGCCGGCATACTTGCTAATTCTTTTGCGCTCATATCTTTGCGGGAAGTCGTCACCATTAACTGGTCGCTATTAACACCGCCAAAAGCAGGACAAGTTGGATTTTTTACAGGAACATGGATGCGCTGTATGAGTTCGCCAGCAGGCGAATATTGCACAATGCTGGCAGCACCCCATTGGGCATTCCAAAGGCATCCATTTTTATCGACGACTGAACCGTCAGGGTAGGCAAGAGGATCATCCATCTGCGTAAACAAGCGGATATGTGACACCCTGGCTGATTCAGCATCGTAATCACATTGCTGAATACGACGCGTCAAGGTGTCGGTGAAATACATCGTTTTACCATCAAGGCTAAAACAAATACTGTTTGCAATTGCCACTGCTGGAAGTGCCAGACGGCGCAAGCCATATTGCAGCGAATATTGATAAAAACTGGCGATCGAGCGCTTTTCAGTGGCCTCGTTAAAGGTACCGAATACAAAGAAACCTCGCCTGTCGGTACGACCATCATTGATGCGGGTGCGTGATTCTGCCGGATCGACTGCGACCAAAGCTTGTACCGCCAGATTTTGTACGCCGATCATACCGTTCGCCGGGATTTCGGGAACCGTAGCAAAACCAAGTCGCTTGGATAAACCGAGCAATAAGCGTCCAGAACGGCAGTGTGCAAATGAACCTACACGATCAGGCAAACGATAATTGAGTACTTGCTGATTGCCCGGTGACCATGCGTGTACAGTAGCTGCATCAATATCTGTCCACCACCATTTGCTTTGCGCTGAATTCCATTGCAAACCTTCACCTAAAATCGCATTTTGGGCTAATGCAAGGCGCATGTTCTGCGCTGAAGCTTGTTGAGGTAATGAGTCGCGCAACATTACAAGACCGCACCAAAGACTAAGGGCTTTGTGTTCGCTTTACTTCTTACGCTGCTTATTACTCCATCAGCTAGTAGTAAATTTGACAGACGCTGCATTTGCGATAAAGCACGCGATACAAGCGCCCTTAGTAAAGCTGGTAATTCTGGTTGGTTCACACTCGTCTCCGTATGTTTTTATTTTTAACGCCATACTCTCCGGTACATGCGCTTTATTGATCTAATGACTCTAAGTTAGCGGTTTGTGCTATCTGAGACAAATGCTTTGTTTGGCTCTATCTATCTCAAATTCATATACCTCATTACTTTTCATAGCAATGCTCTTTAAGGCTGAATGTCGAGATGATAGACAGGTAATACCCGTAGCTGTCTCAAATTTGCGACCTGCGACGCTCCCTTGAAATCAGGTCTATGTTCTTTTGGTAAGTAGATCGGTGCATTTGCCAGTAAAGGTAATACGCTTAAGGTCAATGCAGTGTCGGTTGGCTTGATCTTATATTGCCAATGCTGGCCGTTGTAATACCAATCATCCAACATCTTAGTACCACTAAACAGCCGCCCGATATCACCGACAAAATCAAGCTCTAAAATAGCCTCGCCTGCGTCCCGCAACTGCTCTTGCGGGATAGCGATTTGCCATGTTGCGGCATAACGGAAATTTTCTGGAATAGGCTGCATTGCTGCTTTGGCTAAACCGCCAATGATCACAGGCGGCATTTGCTGGGCTGCTCGTAATTCTGTCACTTTTACATCAAGCTTACGGGCTTTGAGCTTGGCTTCGAAGACTTGAAATATCCCGTCCTTCGCGCTGGCGATTAGCGGTACCGAGGAATGCGGCGACCGGTCTAGTGGCGGGTAGACCGCAAAACGAAAATCTACTGTGACAGGCGCAATTTCTTGGGTTCGCAAATACAGCCCCTTACTGGCAAAATAGGGTTCCTGCCCACTTAATACCAGGTGGCGCTGACCAGCAAAATCACCGATGGAAAGCTGCTTAAGCTGCTCCGGTTTTAATACTAAAACAGTGACAGGTCTGGCATTGGGTTGATGCAAACTAAACGGGCTGCTGGTTCCTGCTTTGATACCATCAATAATTAATTTACCATCGCTAGTTTTTTGGTGCACCTCTGACGCCGAGGTAGTCAGGTAAGAGGCTACTGCGGGGTCAAACGCAAATTCAACCGGTATATCTTTTTGTTCTGCAAAGACATATAGCAAGCCAGCTTTACCGTTATCTAGGCGCGCAACTGGTTGTGCAGTCGCATAGATCAGGCGCGTGCCGTCGAGGTCAAAATTGATCGGCCAAATAAAATAATTACCGTCTGCAATATCTACAGGATGCTGTGGGAAGACTACAGTCTGGTGCGATAACTTTACAGAGAATTGTACGCCCCGTTGGGTAGGCATCGGGTATTGCCGGACATGGTTATTGAAGAAAAGGAAGGCACTATCACCTGCACTGCGAACGGAAAAACGTGGGGTGTTCAGATCTATCGCCGATGCAGACACTAGCTCAGGCTTGCGTACCGTCATTGGTGCCAGACGATCGCCAAAATTATTTAAGAAATAATGAAATGGCCTTAATGCAGATAATACCGGACGCTGCTGCCCATCCGGACCTAAGGGTGCATTGAAGTCATAACTGATCATCGGGGTATCGTTATAGCCGCCAGTGAGCGTACTTTCTTCGAGGCTATTTTGTACACTAAGTCCACTAGGATTGCGTCCACCGTGAAACATGTAGTAGCCCATCAGGTTCACACCAGAACCTAACTGTACTGGCAACATGGAGGCGATATCGTCTGCCGACACCAAGGTCCGGCGACGATACATAGCTGGCAAACCGGCACCGTATTCGGCACCCAAAAATGGTGTGAGCTCTTTATCTGTCTCAGCCGTGCCTGGTGCACTGGCTGCTGTCTGCGCGCCCAGATCACCGCTGACGCGGCTATCAAAACGAAAAGCATAGGTTTCTTTGGGCGGGAGTTCACTTGTGCTGACACCCCAGGGTTCATCAGGGTAACCGCCAATTACCGCCCCCTGTGTCAGACTAGTTGTCGCCTCTAAAATTTAGAAATAAATTCTTAAACCAGAGGCAGCAATGAACTTAACGTATTCTTCCGCATTTAAAGAACAAGCGCTAGTGAAAGTATATTCCCGTGGCGACCGCACGATACAATCGGTCGCTGAAGAGCTGAACGTCAAACTACAAACGCTCAAGATTTGGATGAAAAGAAAAATGAAACAAACACGTGACGACTTGCCCGGCATCGTCAAAGAAAAGCGTCCGCAAGACTGGCGTGTTGAAGAGCAGCTTCAAGCGCTGCAAGAAACCTACGGCCTCACAGGTGAAGCACTCAATACCTGGTGTCGTGAGCGCGGCCTGTTCGCGCATCACCTCACCAGCTGGAAAGCCGCTTTTTGCAGTGTTCACACCAACGCCGAAATGGCCCCGCCCAGCAAGCGAGAAATACGCGATCTTAAAGATGAAAACCATCAACTCAAGCGCGAATTAAATCGCAAAGAGAAAGCTTTGGCGGAGGCTGCTGCTCTGCTGATACTGCAAAAAAAGTTTCAAGCTCTGTGGGAGGACGAGGAAAAATGACCTCTCTCACAGAGCGCAACAACATTATTTCTTTGGTCGCTGACAGCATCGCTGCAGGTGCGCGCCAGCGTCAATGCTGCACAGTAATAGAACTTTCTGAACGCACGCTACAACGCTGGCAGCGTGATGCTAACAGCGAAAATAGTTTAGGTGATCAACGACCAGGCAGAATGCAAATACCCAAGAATGCCCTCACTCCAGAGGAGCGCGAGCAGATAATTACTGTCGCCAATTCAGAAGAATTTGCCCATCTTCCACCGAGCCAAATTGTTCCTTGCTTACTCGACCAAGCTTGCTATATTGCCTCTGAATCGAGCTTCTATCGCGTCTTAAGAACAGCGAAGCAACTCGCCCATCGTGGTAAGGAACGGCCAGCACAAGCGCGGAGCAAACCTCGTGCATTGTGCGCGACAAAACCCAATCAGCTTTTTAGTTGGGACATTACTTATTTGCCGACACAAGTCAAAGGTATTCACTATTACCTGTATTTGTTCATCGATATTTTTAGCAGAAAAGTAGTCGGTTGGCAGATCTATGAAAACGAAAGCAGTGAGCTAGCCAGTGAAGTGGTGAAAGACATTTGTGTCAGAGAAAATATCGCACCAAACCAAGTGGTTCTTCATTCAGACAATGGCAGCCCCATGAAAGGCGCAACCATGCTAGCGACCTTACAACAACTTGGTGTCGTTCCGTCATTTAGCAGACCGGCTGTCTCAAACGACAATCCGTACTCTGAGTCGTTCTTTAAAACCCTCAAATATCGATCAAGCTATCCACAGCAGGCCTTTGCCAATCTGCTAGAGGCCAGAGTGTGGGTTGGTGGCTTTGTTCAATGGTACAACCACGAGCATCGCCATAGCGCGATCAACTTCGTTACGCCAGCGCAGCGCCATGATGGCGAGGATCACGCCTTGCTAGCTAAGCGTATCGCTATCTACAAAGCGGCTAAAGAACAGCATCCTGAACGCTGGAGTGGTGAGATCCGAAACTGGCAACGTATCAACATCGTTCATTTAAATCCAGAGAAGCAAATAGACACAAAGGAGCTGCAAGCAGAACTCAAAAAAGCCGCATGACAACAACTACTTTAGGCGACAACTAGATTGACAACCCGCGTCACTTCACCAGAGGGATAGACCGTACCGTCCCAACCAGTCACTGTGTACAAGGGTACGTCTAGCCCTGCTTGCAAAGCCAGTTTTTTGAGGGTCGAGATATGAGCAGCGCCCTCACCTGCGCCAGTCAAATTGTATTCGTTCTCTAATTGGATAGCGATAACACTGCCGCCTTGCTTCCACAACTGACCCTTTAATTGCACACCAATTTGCCGATACAGACGCTCGACAAAATGGAGATATTGCGGATCATTTCCCCGAGTCGGCATGGTGTTCACGACCCAATCAGGTATCCCTCCAAAACGCGCTTCGGCATGCGCCCAAGGGCCAACTCTGACTACCGCCTTCAACCCTACCTTGCGGCACAACTCAAGGAAATGATGTAAATCGCGGTTACCTTTCCAATTAAATATGCCTTCTTGCTCTTCATGGTGATTCCAAATGACATAGCTGGAAACGATATTGATGCCAGCAGATTTCATCTTACTTAGCTCTGCCTCCCAACTGTCTGCAGGACTGCGCGAGTAGTGGAATTCGCCCATAACAGGCAACCACGGCTGGCCATCCTTCAAGAGATATTGATTGTTGATACCTAGTGTTTTACCAGCAGGCGAGAGCGCCGTACCCATACGCAGATGACCACTCACAGGTGCTACAAGCGGCGCACTGGCGTCTACCTGCAACAGTGTTTGCGATAGCGCCTGTGATCCGGCAGTCAGACTACAGATTACACTCAATAAAAGTCTGACCTTTAGCGGGTGCAAGCAATTACGTTCTTGCTGCAATAATTTTTTTTGCATTTTTTGTCTCCTGAGTTTTCTTTTTGTTTAGTTTTTTTGTTTATAGGACTTACGCAAAATTGCTCCTGCAGGGACTAGCGACGAAAACAGTACTTTAGTACCTTAGTCAGTACTAGCTGGAGGTGCAACTCAGCTAGGACAGTATTGCGTAAGTCCCCATATTTAAAACAGACCAGATTGCTAATGTCTTACATATTTATGTGTGGGCAAGAGAGACCAAAGCATCCACAAAAGCTCGCGCATTTTTTGCTACGCTGGCAGCATCTAAGCCTACCGAATATAAACTCCCGCCCAACCCAAAACCTGCTGCACCTGCTTGTAAGTAAGGCGCCATGTTATGCGGACTGATCCCACCAACTGGCAACAATTTCAGATTAGCTGGCAGCACTGCGCGCATTGCCTTAACAATTTGTGGCGTTATCAATTCAGCGGGGAAAAGTTTGATGGCGTCGGCTCCGGCATTTAACGCAGAAAATGCTTCCGTCAGCGTCGCCGCACCAGGCACACAAAACATCTCTGCTTTTTTTGCAGCTGTAATCACTTGCACATCAGCATGCGGCATCACAATCAGACGTCCGCCTGCAATGCGTACCTGTTGTACGGCTTCTGCACTGAGTACGGTACCAGCGCCGATCAGGGCATCTGCTGGCAGACAGCGACTAAGTATGCCGATAGACGCCAAAGCATCCGGAGAATTTAAAGGAACTTCGATAATACGAAAACCCTCTGCATACAAAGCTGAGGCAATTGCCTCGACTTCAAAAGGCTGTACGCCACGTAAAATCGCAACGAGCGGTAATTGAGCGAAAGCGCTATCCAGTGTTGCTAAGGCTGCAGTCATTTTGAATCCTGTAGATTAATTTCTGGCACAAGCAGGCCTGCACTTAAGGCAAGGCGCCACAAGCCTGCTGGCGCAGTATTAGATAACACAGCATCTGCCTTGACATCAAAGCGCTGTAAAGCTTGCACATAACGCTGGCATAAATCTGTTTCACCAACCAAGATCAAAGGGGCTTGCGTTAAGCCAGCCGCTGAACGCCAGACCAGACCTGCTTTGAGTTCATGTCCGATCAGTAAGCCAGACAAATAGTCCGCCAAATTGCTGGCCGGAATATCTTCCATTAGACCTAAACTGCGTACAGAAAATAACAAATGGCTCAAGCCATGTATGGCGGTGTCTTTTACGGCATCAACACCCTGCAAAAAACTCGTAAGATGCAAGTCCTGTGACTTCTGAGCATTCTGTGACCCTGCGTGTGATTCAACTGATGTCATAAGACGTCCCAGCACCGAATGCTCGCGCAGAACGGCGAATAACTCACCCGTCATATGCGTCGCAAACTCCAGCACTTGCGCCTGACATATGTGCGCCCATTTAGAATGCGTGCCCGGCATAACGATGCAACAATGTTCAGACCATGAAGACTGCATCTGCAAAGCACCGATGATCTGAGTTTCTTCACCCCGCATCACGTCTGGCGTCGCGTTATCTGAGCGATACAACAAACCCGGGACGATGTGTACGCGACGGTGATCGGTACTTGTCACATAAACTGTACCCGCCGCGATCTGATCAGAATTAGCCGGGCAAGCGACATACGGTACGTCCTGCCAACCGTGTTTGCTGCCGACCATCCCGCAAGCAAGTATGGGGAGCCGTGGCCATACATCCAGCCAGTCACCTGCGAGCGTAGTCAAGACTTCAGAGTACGCCTGCGATGAGGCTTTCATTTTGGATATGCCATGAGTGCCGAACCTGGTTTCAAGCACCTGCCCGTTTGCTCCCAACAAAAATGCTCTCAGGCTGGTACTACCCCAATCAATTGCGATCATCCGAGCGTCACTGGGCGATACGCCAATTGGACTAAAAGGATTAAGCGGGCTCACCATTCCGCCACACTTCCATCAGCATGACGCCAAAGAGGATTACGCCAGTCTGGTGCATTGAGACTCGCGGCAATTACTCTTTCCTCATCAATTTCGACCCCAAGACCAGGCTTGGGCAAGGGAGCGATATAGCCATCTGTAATACGGAAATCTTCACGATTTAAAACATAATCAAGTAGCTCAGCATCGCGGTTGTAATGTATTCCCATGCTTTGTTCTTGCAAGACCGCGTTATGCGAAACAAAGTCAATTTGCAAGCACGATGCCAAAGCAACAGGACCTAGCGGGCAATGCGGTGCCAATGCAATGTCATACGCCTCTGCCATCGCGGCAATTTTGTAACATTCCGTGATACCGCCAGCGTGTGACAGATCAGGCTGCACGATCGAGATACCGCCATCTTGAAATACACGCTTGAACTCAAAGCGCGAATACATGCGCTCACCCGCAGCAAGCGGGATCGACGTTGCTTCTGCCAGGCGGGGATAATATTCTGCCTGCTCTGCCAATACCGGCTCTTCTACAAATAGTGGCCGGTAAGGCTCCAGACCTCGCAACAGCACCTTCGCCATAGGTGCTGCCACACGTCCATGAAAATCAATACCAAATTCAATCTCATTGCCAAAAGCACTCCGGATTTCAGCGATACGTCCAACTGCTGCATCTACCGCGGCGGCACTGTCAATGATGCCGAACTCCTCAGTACCATTCATCTTAAAGGTGTCAAAACCGGCCTCACGGAGGCGGCGGATATCGGCGATCACATCGGCAGGACGATCACCACCGACCCAACTGTAGGTTTTCATGCGGTCACGCACCAGACCACCTAATAACTCGTACACAGGGACGCCAAGTACCTTGCCTTTAATATCCCATAAAGCCTGATCGATTCCTGCCATGGCGCTCATCAGTATCGCACCGCCGCGATAAAAACCGCCACGGTACATTACTTGCCACAAATCGTTAATTCGGGAAGGGTCTTGCCCGATCAAATAGGGCGCAAACTCTTGTACTGCGGCTTCCACTGTCTTGGCACGTCCCTCAATCACTGGCTCGCCCCAGCCAACGATGCCCTCATCGGTCTCAATTTTCAGCAACATCCAACGCGGAGGCACTCGGTAGGTGGTCAGTTTGGTGATCTTCATGGCGCAATGAATTAGTAATTAGAGAAACGAGTGTAAGCCGCCAAGCTAGATCAGAAATATGAATTAAATCGCTAAAAATATACGTATTTGGCATAGCTCAGTCCCAATCGATATCAGCAGCAGAACTTTTGCGCCAAGCTAAATCCAAATGCGTGCACATAGCTGTAAAACGCGTTGGGTATCTTTTTGTGGCAATCTCCCTTTCATATTTGGCTGTTGCAAGACAAAAAGAGGATGACTTAACAGAGCGTTTTGAACAAGTTAGTAGTTTGAGCCATACGTGTTTTTGTGTGAAGTATTTTTATGGACAAGACTATGCCTTCGAAAGATAAACTAGAATTTGGGGAAGCAGGTTTTAGCAAAGCAAGTTCAAAGACTTTTAAAATTTTCAGTCATCACATCAGAAATATTTTTTAAAACCAAACGTACTTCAAATATAAATCGAAAGATCAACATTCATGCGACTACCGATAACTTTACGCTTATGCGAAAACGGAGATGAGCACGCTTTATCCCTGATTGGACACGCAACTTTTTTAGAGACATACGCGGGCGTTCTCGGCGGCAATGACATCATTAAGCATTGTGCTAAAGCGCATTCAAAAGAACTCTATGCAAGTTGGTTATTAGATTCTAGCTACAAGATATGGCTTGCCGAAATAAGTCCCGGCCAAGCGCCTGTTGGCTATATGGTGCTTATGACTCCACAGTCAGCATCAAATGATTTATCTACCGTTGACTCAGAACTGAAACGTATTTATATCTTAGGGAAATTCCAAGGCGGGGGTGTAGGCAAACTTCTACTTAATACGGCTACTGAACATGCACGTATCGTCAAGGCATCACGCTTAGTATTAGGCGTCTATGCTGGCAATGACAGCGCTATTAGCTTTTATCAAAAAGCTGGTTTTGAGAAAATTGGGCAACGTCAATTTAACGTCGGTGGACAAGACTATGACGATCATGTGATGGGACTGAATTTATAAATTTTGTGATGGACATGAACGACTCCAAACCTTGGATTGATACCTGATCAATCCAAGGTTTTTAAGTCGATTGCGATGCCTAGCGAAAGACTTAAGTCAGAAAACTAAGTTATTCGTTGCACCATCAATAGCAGCCATCAAAAATCCATAATAAAACCGCCACCTAAGGATTTTTGCGAATAGTTGTAATCGATCAGACTTTGACCGTAACCTGAGAATAATTGAACATATCCTTTAAGGTTGGTAGCGATAGGAATCGCCCAGCCAGCCTGGATTGCACCGCGACCTGTAGAAAAATTGCGACGTGCAGTCAGAGAAAATTCTTGTCCACTTTTCTCACGGTAAACAGCTCTGATATCGCCATGCCCCATGTAGTCGACAATATCAATATTGTCGTTGTCAGATTTTGCATTATCGAGGCGACGCCAGACGCGTGTGGTCAATCCAAAATTACCCCGCTCTACGCCTAATTCTGCATAAATCCTGTTCCAGCTACGGGACAGCGTTGAGGTTTGGCCGTTCGATTGATGCACTACCCCAAAATTAACATAGCGAATATCCAGTCCAGCGAAGTTTTTATTAATCGGTATGACAGCCATAATTTCTGGCTGGTAATTGGTCTCGCGGAATGGACTTGATGCGCTTCGGTTATATGCCTGCCAAAAACTTTGTTGAGTATAGCCAAACCATAAATCCACCGGAGAATTAGCGACCTCTTCAGCTAATTTCATCTTAAAACTCAATTGATATGTCAGTTCCACATGCTTAGATTTAATCCCGCCTGGCGTGAACTCTTTAAACGGCTGATCATTGGTTGCATTGCTGTAATTCGCCAGCAACAGATAATTATCGCGATGCGGGCGGAACACAAAACGTCCACGCTTAGAGGCCTCGTCCAGCTCCCAATTTTGTACCATATGGGATATTTCTGGTGCGGGTTCTACCACTTGCGCGGGCTGCGTGGGCTTAATACTCACGAGTGGTTGAACGGCTTCCGCCTTGGCGACTGCGGTATCGGCTTGCTCTGGCGTCGTTGCTTTGGCTAACGCATCAAAGCAACTAAGGCGTGCACTCGCATCACCAAGTACAGAGCAGCGCAACATCTGTTGCTCTAATTCACCAGCATAAGCGAGCATGGGACCCATGGCCGGCGAGATGAATAACAAAGGGATCATTATTTTTTTTATTGAATTCGACATAGAGATTTTTGCTTGGTAATTAAATGAAAATAAGAATTGGAGATAAAATTTGAATAAAGGAAAAATCAGGTTTTGATTAGCCTAATATCTTACTTGAAGAACATAATAGCCAGCTAGCGCACAAAGTTATGTTCGCCAACGCACACATCGAATTCAGTTCACTCGTAATTTTTACTCAACAGAAGTTGATACAGACCGAATAGCCTGCCAGATATGAATAGGGCTTACGCAAAAAATACCCGATAACGATAAAAGCGCAGAGAAAGCAGGGGGACATATTCCTCTACATTCTCTGCGCTTTTGAATCTACTTGAGTCTTCGAATACGACAAACAGCGTTCACAGAACCGCTTTATGCGAAGCAAGCAGGTAACACAAAAAACTACCAGTGAATTTGCGGTAATCGAATACCGGGCACAATTCCAAATACCGACAAAATAATGATAATTAATAAGATGATGAACAACACGCGTACGATCTGGGCTACCGGTGATGGGAGCGGCAACATTCCGACCAGCCACCAGATAAGTCCGAAGACGACGAGATAAACAATAAGGCTAATGATCATATTCATATATTTCAATCATATGGATAAAAATGCGCTAATCAGACGTTCAATATTGTTCCTTGACCGAAGAAAATCGCATCGTGTTTAGAGTTAGCTGGCAGCACATCAATTGGTACTGCCAACCTATTATGTTGAAAAATTAATTACTTAGCAGGCACAACAATAATCGTAGGGTCAGCTGGCTTGCCCTGCTCTCCAGTCTTACCTTTTGCGCCTTCATTTCCAGGCATACCTTGATCACCCGTAGCACCGGCAGTACCTTGTGCGCCGTCGGCCCCAGCCGGACCAGTTGCACCAACAGAAGCTGGGGCACCGGCTGCGCCAGTTGCGCCCGTTGCTCCAGCAGGTCCCGGAACAGCGACGGGCACGACGACTTGCGCCGGTTGACGATCACAAGCAGTCATCGTTAAAACACCTGCGAACGCTAGCAATAAAATAGAAATTTTCATGATGGGACCTTAAGTTGATTACGAAATATTAAGTAAAAATGACTTACGCAAAATTATCCCAACAAGGAGTAGCGACCACGACATTACATTAGTGCCTTACTTAGTAAGAACAGGAGATGCAACGCAGCTGGGATAATTTTGCGGAAGTGCTAAAAATCAGCGCAATAGCTGAAGCTAATCAAGTGGGTACAGTGATGTAAGGTGTCGCCTGATTGTGCCAAAGGATGCGCGCAAATATCCACGCATTCTGTGCGCTGGCAAACATACCCCAAATTAGCTTTGTTTTATATTGATCGAACCGGTAATAAAGAGTGCTGCCAAAATGGGATTTGCAATCAACTGATTAATTAATTTTATAAGATCATTTTATAAGATTAGTTTATAAGATTAGTTTATAAGACTAATTACGCGATTCAGTTTTGGCTTTCATGGATGATGATCAAACCCGCTACCTGTTGGTATGCGGGGTTTTTTTGGTTTTTTTGAGAAGAGTTGTATAAAAAATGACGCTTAGATCGATGCTATTTTTAACGATAAACAGTCAACAATACTTCTTTGTACTTAGTAAAATAACTAAGTATAAATATTAAAGTTCAGTAGAACTTTGCACAGAGGCCAAAGGTAGTTCAAAGAAAAATTGGCTGCCAACATCCACCGTTGATTTAAAACCGATAGTACCGCCCATGTGTTCTATGATGGTTTTACAGATATTTAAACCCAGACCGGTGCCGCCTTTTTTGCGAGTATTGGAATTATCGACCTGACTAAATTTTTGAAAAATCTTATCGTGAAAATTAACAGGAATACCGCAACCCTGATCACTAACAATAATCTTGACAGTCTTAGCAGCCGCCTCGACAGAGACGCGAACTTCGCCTCCTTCATGAGAAAATTTAACTGCATTCGATAACAAGTTGGTGAGCACTTGTGCAAAGCGGTCGCGGTCTACATTCACATCGACATCGCCGCAATCTATCGATCCTACAATCCTCACGCCGTATTGGTCAGCATAAGAAATATTAGCGCTGATGGCCTCTTGTATTAACTGATTTAACTTAGTTAATTGTAAGCGCTCCATAAACCCCAGACTATCAAGTCAAATCTAAATCCTTCAAGCTCACGATTTCAATAATGAGATGGAGTGGAAATGGA
>NZ_JBEONP010000059.1:0-25797 GCF_040544435.1 Undibacterium sp. GrIS 1.2 | reverse complement strand
TATGGGATTAACCAGCAACGATATCAACTTAAATGCATGATTTGGTCTGCATTAAAGGCTGCTGAAAACAGAAGGGATGCCGATGATGTATCGGTTCAAGTACTGTTTGGCAGTATTTACGCGGCGCTCAAAGTGTCGCCCCCAAATAATCCTGGGCGGTCTTTGGCTTGGTCTGAAGAGACGCTTGAGCAGTGGTTTCAGAACCAGCACGTCTGATTATTTCTGCAAATGAATATGAATTAGCTTTGTAAAAAATCATGGTCTCTATTAGAGCTTTTATTTAGATGGTTAATAAGTAATTAGCAAGAATAAATAAACACTTGTAAGTATTTATAATAATTAGCTATGATATAAATATTTTAATGATTAAATTGGCAATTCAAAAAGACAACTAATTACCCTAAAGATAATTATATCCATGTCGTACCAAGAACAAATATCACAGAGTCAACCCTTGTTCCGTCCGGAAGTAACAGCAAGTCACAGTCAACAGTGGCTAGGCGCTATCCGTTTGGCACGACCGATTTCGGCTTGGCTGATTGCTGGTGTTGCTTTGATCGTCACGATGATTCTCATCGCCTTTATCACATTGGGTAACGTCACCAAAAAAGCCCGCGTCACAGGCATCACCCTGCCGATTGGCGGTAGTATCAGCATCAGCGCGCCCAATGGAGGATTGCTAGTCAACAGCCACGTTATAGAAGGCCAAACTGTTAGCGTAGGCCAAATCCTGTTCGAGCTTTCTACTGAACGTCAAGGTGACAAAGGCGAAATTACCGCTCTAGTCGCCCAACAACTCGCCACCCGTCGGCAGACATTGGAAGCGGAACAAAGACTGCGCACAGCCCAAGCGATAGAAAAGAAACAGGCTTTAGTTCAAAGGTTGAATAACCTTACGACCGAAGCCAGTCAACTAGAACAAGAAATTGTCCTCACCCAACGTCGCCATAGCCTGGCCCAAGACAGTGTCACTAAATTCCAAACGCTGCAAAATAATGGCTATGTATCGGCGGCTCAGACCCAGCAAAAACAAGAAGACATGATTGATGTCGATACTCATTTGTCAACCCTACGTCGCAATAAGTTGCAGCTAGAGGCTAATCAACTTGCTATGCAAGCAGAGCTGAATGCTCAGGCTAATAGCTTAGCAACTGACCAGGCACAACTACAAAGAGCGGTCGCTAGCCTGCAACAAGAAATCGCAGAAAATAACAATCGTAAAACGAATCTGATCACCGCCAGCCAAGCAGGCACCGTTACCACATTGACCAATCAAACAGGCCAGATTATCAATGCTGGCCAAGTATTAGCAACCTTAATACCGTCATCCTCCAAGTTAGCGAAGACAACAGGCGCACCAGGCACAACAAAGACGACTGATGCAGCGCAGCTAGAGGTCCATCTCTACGCACCCAGCCGCACCGCAGGTTTCGTCGCCAAAGGACAGCAAGTCCTGATCCGCTATCAAGCCTACCCTTACCAAAAATTTGGACTGCAAAAAGGCACCGTTACCGACATTAGCGACACTCCATTCGCACCAAATGAATTACCCCCTAATTTAGCCAGTACGATTTTGAGTAACGCCCAGCAGAATATTCAAGGCTTCAACAGTAATGAAGCCTTGTACAGAATCAAAGTCAGACTAGAAAAACAAACAATAGATGCCTACGGACAAGTGCAAAATCTAAAGTCAGGTATGACCCTAGAGGCAGACATATTGCAGGACAAACGCAAGATTTGGGAATGGATTGCAGAGCCCGTGCTGGCAGTGACTAATCGAGGTAATTGACTACCAAATATTTTTTACCAGTCTCCAACAATTAAACGAACACCATATGGTTAATAACTATTTCAATATAAAAATTATGCAAAATTCCCCAATCAAATACGTTTTCTCCTACTTCTTGAAAATTGCTATCACGATAGCTTTTAGCTCTCACACGTTTGCAATTGCTGCCGAAAAACCAAAAATTGAGTCGTTTTTCACCAATGCCGCAATGCAAAAAGTAACAATCTCCCCTGACGGAAAAATCGTCGCAATGCTCATCGAATCTCAAAGTACCGGCTATTTACAGCTATTTACAATGGATTTAGATAGCATGGCTCTAAAAATTGTTGCAGGCTTTTCAAACGCCGACGTCGGTTCTTACGACTGGGTGAATAGCCAGCGGCTAGTTTACAGCGCTGCTTTCCATGATGTGGCACAGCGTGATTTGCGTTTCTTTCCTGGATTGTTTGCGGTGAATCGTGATGGCACCGACCGTATCGAGCTAGCGAGTCCCTTTCCTGGTGAACCTCGGACGACTGGATCTAATATTCAATCACAGAAATTAACAGGTTACACCTGGCTGATATCAACGGATAAAAGTCAACAAAGTGATGATGTGTTTGTTGGTCAATTCACCTTTAGCAACATTCAGGATGTGAAAGCGGTAAAACTGCTGCGATTGAATACTAAAACCGGCAAATCAAAAAATTATTCTGGTCCAGACAGCCCTACTAATTGGCTAATAGACGAGAGCGGAACCCCGCGTATTGCTGTAAAAAATAGTAGGGGCATAGACACTATTTATTACCTTGATCCTAAAGATACCGAATGGCACAAATTAACTGAATTCTCACAATTTGATCCAAAGGGTTTCACGCCGCTCAGTTTTACGCCAGACGGTAAGCTTTACGTAATCAGCAATGCTGGAAATGATACATCCTCGTTGTATCACTATGATTTAGCCAAAAATACGATGGACAAAGAACCGCTGGTGAAATTAGACGGTTACGATTTTTCAGGTTCTTTGATTATTGATGAAAAGAAAAACCGCGTTATTGGCGTCCACCACCTTACCGATGCCAGCGGTACCACCTGGCTAGATCCTGAACTGAAAGAAGTTCAAAAAAAGATTGATGATTTGTTACCCGGTACGATCAATCGCCTTTCTTTTCCACGCGGCGGTGCGTCGACCTATGTTGTCATTTCTGCGTTCTCTGATACCCAGCCAATCAGCTATTTACTCTACAAGCGAGATACCGGCAAGCTATCGGGAATAGGTAAATCCCGCCCCGACATTGATGCTAAAGAGATGTCCAAACAAATGTTTGTGCATTATTCAGCAAAAGATGGCTTGTCAATTCCTGCCTATCTAACTTTGCCAGTAGGGCATGACAAAAAAAATCTGCCACTCATTGTGCTCGTTCATGGCGGCCCCTATGTTCGCGGCAGCCAATGGGGCTGGGATCCTGAAGTGCAATTCCTCGCGTCGCGGGGTTACGCCGTACTGCAGCCGGAATTCCGTGGCAGCAAGGGTTTTGGTACTCAACATCTTGAGGCTGGTTTCAAGCAATGGGGCTTAAAGGTGCAAGAAGATATCGCCGATGGCGCCCGCTGGGCAATCGCTAATGGTTATGCTGATTCCAAGCGTATTTGCATTGCCGGCGCTAGCTATGGCGGATATGCAACGCTGATGGGGCTCGCCAAAAATCCTGAATTATTTCGCTGTGGTTTCGAGTGGGTCGGCGTCACAGATATCAATCTAATGTTCGAGTCAAGCTGGGAAAACGACATGTCGGAAGAATGGCAAAAATATGGCATGCCAGTAATGATCGGCGACAAAGTCAATGACGCAGCACAGTTAAGAGCGACCTCACCGGTCAATATCGCGGGTCAGATCAAACAACCCTTACTGATGGCTTATGGCGGGCAGACCGACGAGTGCCGATTAAACACGGAAAAAATTTCCGCGATGCAATTGCCTCGACCAACACGCAAGTTGAATGGATACAGTACAGCGATGAAGGTCACGGCTGGCAGCTTGTTAAAAATCGTGTTGATTTCTGGAGTCATGTAGAAAAATTTTTAGAAAAAAATCTAGCGCCGGAATAAATGGAATGTGTTCAACAAAGAAAATGTCGTACTTCTCAAGATTATGAAAACTGAGCTCTGCAAGTAAGCCTCTTAAGTTTTTGGTTGTCTTGATTGCAATTATTGGCAATGGACAAGTCCAATAGAAATACGGTATTTGGTATAAAAATTTAGCTTAATCAGAGCGGTGCGCAACGATATGGTTAGGTGATTACGGAAGGGCTGACCGGTTCAGTTCAATTAGAAATTAAATAGAGTAATGAAAATGAGAACACTTTTTTTAAATGAAGTTTGTGCAGTAAGTGGCGGCCAAATAGCGACTGTAACCGTCGAGGGAACAAAATTACTTAAAGCAGTTGACCTCACAATTGATTGGCCTGGAAATATTAGGGGTGACGCTTGCTACGCAAACTCGCCTTATTCTTCGACGCCAACACCATCTTATGACCCTAAGGCTGATGCTATAGAAACTTTCAAGTTCGCCACGCCAGCTGGAGCAGCAGTAGCCTTTGTTATTGAAGCTGTTAAGTCTATCGTCAAAAATCAAACTCCTTGATGGAGTCTACGTACCTTTTACAAGTAACGGCTTATAAAGCCATATTGACATTTAGTGGTATGAAGTAACGTAATTACCAACCTGGCTAAGGCGATATTTTCTTAGTCAGGTACTTTTATGAGAAAGTTTAATTGAAAACATTTCTATCAGATATTACCGTAAATTTTCTATATTCAACCTTTATTGGGCTACTCGTCATCATTTTATTAGTCTTATCTGGTGTGATCGATGACGACGTGGAAGGCTACACTCTAATTGCCTTCTCTTTAACGGTCATTTGGAGATACTGTCATTCTTTAGAGCGATCCGCTGCCAGCATAGATTTGATTCCATTTAGAGGGAAAATCAGTAGTTATCAAATTTTTTTGAGCGTGATGATATCTATTTGGGTTTTTATGACGCTCATGCTGAGTGTCCATTTTTTCCATGGAAAAATATTTATTTCAGAAAAATTAGAGTTGACGAATCTCAATTCGATAATATTGATAATCACTACGGCTGCGATGGAGGAAATCATTTTTAGAGGTTATATATTTGGATTTTTACGTACATTTTTAGGGAAAATTACCGCGATATTTTTAACTAGCGTTATTTTTTCCATAGCGCATTATCCATATAGTCTTAACCTGCTTAGTTTCGTTGATTACTTTTCTTTTGGAATATGTTTAAGCTTGTTGTCAATAAGGTACAACTCTTTAATTCCAGGAGCGATTTATCACGCTCTGTCTAATTATGGAATTGGGCTGAGCAGATTAAACATTGGGGGGAAGTTCAATCATTTGGGAATGTTCCATTTTGAAAATGGTAGCCCAAACAACAGTTATATGATTTCTAGTATCGTCGTTTCAATTTTAATCAGTGGGTATTTTTTTAAAATGAAAGAGATTACAAAGTCAAACTGAAAAATGTTGGCATCAATAAATAATTTCTGCAAAATTATCTGAAATTTCCGTTATGAAATCCCTCCTCCAAACAGAATCGAGCGAATGCGGTCTAGCTTGCTTAGCCATGGTCGCAAGCCATTATGGCTACCACACTGATCTCGCAGATTTACGTCGTCAATTCTCGATCAGTCTTAAAGGAGCGACGTTAGCTCAATTGATGCGCCATGCGTCGGCAATGCAATTGTCCACACGACCATTGCGCCTGGAGTTGGAGGAATTAGATCAGTTAGCGTTGCCATGTATTTTGCATTGGAACTTAAATCACTTCGTCGTCTTAAAAAAGATTACTAAAAATTGGCAAGGCAAAGTGACTTTGATTTTGCTTGACCCCGCAGTAGGTGAGCGTCGTGTTGCTTTGCAAGAGGCGTCGGCACACTTTACTGGTGTTGCTTGTGAATTGTCTCCAAGTGCGAGCTTTAAGCCCAAAGACGAGCGTAAAAAGATTGCTATCCGAGATTTAACCGGACACATCGTTGGCCTGCGTCGCGCCATTGTGCAAGTCATGGTACTAGCGTTGGCGTTAGAAATCTTTGCGATTACCTCCCCGCTGTTTAATCAATTTGTGGTGGATGAAGTCATTGTCAGTGGCGACCGCGAGTTACTGACGGTGCTGGTCATTGGCTTTGCTTTACTAATGGTGACTCAAACCGCGATCAGTCTGGCGCGTAGTTGGTTCTTGATGCGCTGGAGTATGGATATCAGTTTTCAATGGAGTGCTCGAGTTTTTGCGCATCTGACGCATTTACCGGTCTCTTTTTTTGAGAAGCGTCATCTGGGTGACGTGGTCTCTCGCTTTGGCAGTATTGGGGCGATCCAGAGTACGTTGACGAGTCTGTTTGTGGAGAGTGCCTTAGACGGTCTGATGGCCTTGCTGGCACTCGGCATGATGTTGTTATATAGCGTGAAGTTATCTGCCTTGGTAATTGTCACTGTCTTGGTGTATGCCGTATTACGCTGGGTGTTTTATCAACCATTTCGCGAGGCTTCGCAAGAACGTTTGGTCTTGTCCTCCAAAGAGAGTAGCCATTTTTTAGAAACCATCCGTGCGATCTCGCCGCTGAAATTATTTGGACGGGAAGAAGAGCGTCGTGCCCGCTGGCTTAATCTTAAAATGGATGTACAAAACCGCGATATCAAGACGCAGAAGATGTCGATATTGTTCAAGATTTCTAATACCACCTTATTTGGTATTCAGAGTCTGGCTTTGTTTTATATCGGCGCTGGACAAGTCATGCAGAACGTCTTGACGGTTGGGATGCTAATGGCTTTTTCTAGTTACGCCAGCACCTTCTCAGGTCGTTTCTTTAACGTCATTGACTTGGTAGTCAACCTAAAAATGCTAGGACTGCATAGCGAGCGCTTAGCCGATATCGTCTTGGAAGAAGCTGAAATCGATACCGTACAAGAAACCGATATGTCTCGCATACAGCCAACGATTAAACTTAAAAACCTGAAATTTCGTTATGCCGAGGGGGAGCCTTGGGTGTTAGACGGGATTAATCTGACCATTCCTGCAGGACAAAGCATTGCTCTGGTTGGCCCTAGCGGTTGTGGCAAAACGACTTTATGCAAAATCATTCTAGGTTTGCTTAAACCCACTGAGGGTGAAGTCTTGATTGATAATATTCCGACTAAGCAATTAGGTATAAATGCCTATCGCAAGCTAATTGGTACTGTGATGCAAGATGATGTATTGATGGCCGGCTCGATTCAGGACAACATCAGTTTTTTTGATGCACATACCAAGCAAGAACAGGTCGAGCACTGTGCTAGACAGGCGGCAATTCATGAGGATATTGCGGCCATGCCGATGGGTTATCAGACCTTGGTTGGGGACATGGGTAGTAGTTTGTCAGGAGGGCAAAAGCAGCGAGTCTTGCTAGCGCGTGCCTTGTACAAACAACCCAAGATTCTGGCATTAGATGAAGCCACGAGCCATCTGGATGTACAGAATGAACAAAAGGTCAATCACGCATTGGGCATGCTGAACTTGACTCGCATTATGGTTGCACATCGACCAGAGACAATTGCCAGTGCGGAGCGCGTGGTGTCATTACAGAACGGGAAAGCGGTAGAAATACGTGCTACGTCAATCGACCGCGCTGAACTTAAGCCTGATCAATTTGAGTCGCTGGCAGAACTACAGATGTTGGTTGCCTGATTATTTCAACTAACCAAGCCAATATTCATTGGCTTGGTTTTGTTTTCTCAATGAGAAAAGTTTGAATCTCTCTTCGGCACTTATCCTAAAAAGAAGAAAGCTAATGTATTGTCTTTTGACGGATAGCTGCGACTAACTCAGCAGCAGTAGGGTTGTAATAGCGCATCGCCATTTGCAAGGTTTTCCAGCCAAAGATTTTTGCCAGCGTTGCTGCGGGTAATACTTTCGCCCATCTGGACGCCGCTTCATGGCGTAGGTCATGAAAACGTAAATTGGTTATGTCAGCATGTCGACATAGCCGACTAAATGCCGCAGTAACGCCATCCGTTGCCTGGAATCCCGTCAATCGGCCATGTAGATGTTGCTGGGCACTGCGCAGAGCAGATTCTGCAGTGACTGACAAAGGCACATCCCGAGCAGTCCCGTTCTTTGTCATATCCAAATGAATAAAATGATGAGCTAGGTCGATTTGATCCCAAGTTAAGGACACCATTTCTCCGCAACGCATACCAGTTTCGATAGCAAGTACGATTAATAAACTTAGGTCAGATGATTCCCTCTTACGAGCAGTATCAAACAGGCGTATCTCTTCATCGCCAACCAGACGCCGGGAGCGGCCTCTGGGGAGTTTTGGTTTGCGAATATCGGTGATGGTATTGGCTACCGAAATTGACCAGTCACGACGGGCTGTATTGAGTACAGCAGAGAATACGGAAAGTTCTAGTTGTACTGTCTTCGGAGCGACTTCTTTTAGTCGCTGGTCACGGTAAGTGGAAAAGTCGACATTTTGTAGGCTGGCGAGTGGACGTAAAGCCAGAGGGTGTCGCATCAACTGCAAAAGACGGTAATTTTCTTTGACATGACCGCGCTTAGCGGGCGTTACTTCCAAGCGATAGCGTTCTAGTGCATCGCCGAGTGTCGTACTTTCTGCGGTTGAACGGTCGCTAAACTCGCCACGTCGCATTTTTGCCTCGACGTCTCTGGCCCAGTCGTTGGCTGCTTTGATGGTTTCTAAAGTGCGTGTTTGGGTTGGATAGCCTTTGCACCGGACAATGGCTTGATATTGATACGGACCGCGTTTATTGATTGTTGCCATACTTCTGCTCCAATTGAGGTTGAGGAACAGGGTATAGACACCGGCATTTCAAACGGAAGTGCAGCAAAATTGCAGCAATAAATCGTTTTAAATGCAAAAAGGCTTACAGCAATTCTGTAAGCCTTTGATTTTATTGGTTGCGGGGGCAGGATTTGAACCTACGACCTTCGGGTTATGAGCCCGACGAGCTGCCAGACTGCTCCACCCCGCGTCTGAGAACAACACTATATCCGATTTTGCTCTTGTCCGCAATGCCTATCTTGGATTTATAAGAGCATCGTCGATGTTGCCAGCACTTTAAAACCATTTTTCACGCAATTCAGATGTAGACAAAATTTGCCACTTTCTGTTTCAATTTCATGAATGAAGAACATCGAGACTGACGGTGATACACTCCTTAAAAATTGGTTATCAACATCATCCCATCGTCTATTCTTTTATATTTCTGTGCCATGAAATTTTGCTCCGAATGCGCCACCCCTGTTGTAATCCAGATTCCTGCTGACGACACGCGTGAACGCTTTGTTTGTCCTGCCTGCGGAACAATCCATTATCAAAATCCGAAAATGGTAGTTGGCTCCATTCCAGTCTGGGAGCAAGACGGTGAAATCAAAATCCTGCTATGCAAAAGAGCCATAGAACCTCGTCGTGGCTACTGGACCTTGCCTGCAGGTTTTATGGAAAATAACGAGACCACCGCCCAGGCTGCGCAGCGGGAAACTGAAGAAGAAGCCGGTGCACATATTCAATTGCATGAATTGTTTTCAATCCTCAACGTGCCACATGTGCATCAAGTGCACTTGTTTTATCGGGCGACGCTATTAGACTTAGATTATCTGGCAGGTGTAGAAAGCTTGGAAGTCGCTCTGTTTGCAGAAAAAGATATTCCCTGGAAGGACATCGCCTTCCCCACTGTAAGCCATACGCTCAAGTTCTTCTTTGAGGATTTTGCCAAGCTCGAGTCAGGCGGCCAATATACGTTGCATGAGCATGACATTTTCAAACCTATGCGCAGTGACTGACGATGCCCAACAATTAAAAGCTAAACCCACACAAATCTGCGTTGGTGATAACCGACCCAGATCAAAACAATTCATCACTTAAACTTTCTGAGTGAATAATAATTTTACTTTTACTATCCAATACAACGCGCAATGCATCACTCGATGCATAACCCGATATATCACGCGTTCGTAGAATTACCCAACATAGGTAAACTATGCAGCAACAGGCAGAACGTCTTAAGGTACTCAGCGCTGGTATTTTCAGTTTGATCTTAGCGGTTGGCGTGGCACGCTTTGCCTACACACCTTTGCTACCCATCATGCAAAAGCAAGCCGGACTCGGGGTATCTGAAGCCGGCTGGCTGGCGGCACTCAACTACGCCGGCTACCTGAGCGGCGCTTTAATTGCCTCGCAGATCAGCGACTTGCGACTGAAAGACCGGCTGTACCGGATCGGCATGGTATTTGCCGTACTTAGTACGATCCTGATGGGGCTGAGTGATCATTTTGCCGTTTGGGCGATTTCTCGCTATGTGGCAGGTTTATGCAGCGCCGCCAGCATGTTGCTAGGGACAGGACTGATTTTAAACTGGCTGATCCGCCACAATCATCGTAGCGAACTGGGTATACATTTTTCTGGTCTTGGAATTGGTATTGCTGGCTGCGCGGCGGCAGTCGCGGTAATGAGTCACTGGCTAGACTGGCGCGAACAATGGTTTGCTTTTGCTATTATCGGCTGCCTTTTGCTAGTCCCTGCATTACGCTGGCTGCCCGCGCCGGATAGCAGCAGCTTGACCAATTCTGGCCAAAAGATGGAAGACCACCCGCCCAGCAGCTTATTTTTAAAATTATTCATGGCGGCTTATTTTTGCACTGGTGTCGGTTACGTTGTCAGTGCGACGTTTATCGTCGCCATTGTTGACCACTTGCCCGGGCTGGCCGGTAAAGGAACCATGATATTTTTGGTGATTGGTCTTGCTGCCACGCCCGCCTGCATACTGTGGGATCTGATGGCGCGCCGGACCGGTGATCTAAATGCGCTGATCCTAGCGGCCGTATTGCAAATCATCGGTATTTTGTTGCCAGTGATGGTGGGTGGGCTCGCTGCATCGGTCGTCGGCGCATTACTGTTTGGCGGTACTTTTATTGGGATGGTAAGCCTGGTATTGACGATGGCAGGACGTTACTATCCAACGCGTCCGGCAAAAATGATGGGGAAAATGACGATATCTTATGGCGTAGCACAAATCATCGCGCCTATTATTACCGCTTGGTTCGCACTACATCAAGGTAGTTACGCATCGGGTTTATATCTGGCGGCTGGCGCCTTGTCGATTGGTACCGTACTATTGATAATGTTAAAAGCCTTAGAATCGCGTGAAACTCTCCGTAAGCTACCAGCATGACTAAAGCAAATCAAAGCAAACAAGCAGCATGATCCCTTGGCTAGATACTGACACCCCTTTTCCGGAAGTAGAAACCGCACTGCTGGAGATTGATGGCGCGGCTGGCTTACTGGCGGCCGGTGCAGATTTATCGCCAGAACGTCTGCTCAATGCTTACCAGCACGGTATCTTTCCCTGGTTTTCTGAAGGTCAGCCTATTTTATGGTGGTCAACCGATCCGCGCATGGTCTTGAAAGTCAGCGATTTTAAATTGTCTGACAGCCTAAAAAAGACCCTTAAAAAAATCTCCAAAGATTCGCACTGGGAAATCCGCTTCGACAGCGCATTCGAAGAAGTTATGCGGGCATGTGCCGATCCACGCAGAGATGGCGATGGCATCTCAAGCGGTACCTGGATATCAGAAGACATCATCGCCGGTTATGTGGGATTGCATCAGCGGGGCTTTGCCCATTCGACCGAGGTCTGGCTAGACGAGCAACTGGTCGGCGGTGCGTATGGTGTGTGCATCGGTCGCATGTTCTATGGTGAGTCGATGTTTGCACGGGTCACCGATGCCTCTAAAATCGCTCTGGCGCACCTGGTATTTTTCTTACGTAAAAACGATGTGGAAATGATAGACTGCCAGCAACAGACTGCGCATTTAGCGTCTTTGGGCGCCAAACTGATCTCTCGCAGCGAATTTATTCTTCACTTGCAACAAGCGATAGCAATGCCGCCCATCCTGGATTGGACGACTGAAAAGTTATTTACCAAATAAGCTTGAAATGATCTGATCAAAAACGTAATGGTAAAAATGCCGTGACACAGCTGAACGAATTACCTTTTTCCAGCATACAGTTTTATGCGACAGCGCCCTATCCATGCAGTTATCTGGATGGCTTGCAGGCGCGCTCGCAAGTCGCTACCCCGGCACATCTCATTAATGCCGATACGTATTCAGAGCTGATCAAAAACGGTTTCCGCCGAAGTGGCATATTTATATATCGTCCGCATTGTGACAACTGCCAGGCATGTACGCCGGTACGCGTCCGCGTCAATGAATTTAGCGTCAATCGTAGTCAGCGTCGCGCTAACAGCAAGCATGGCAAACTGGTCGCCCGGGTCGCCTCATTGACCTATTCGCACGAGCATTATGAGCTCTACCATCGCTACCAAAATCAGCGGCATGCCGGCGGCGGAATGGATCAGGATAGTCGTGACCAATATGCGCAGTTTCTACTGCAAAGTCGTGTCAACACGCGGTTGGTCGAGTTTCGCGACGAGCAAGATGTGCTGCGCATGGTCAGCATCATCGATATCTTGAGTGACGGCTTGTCGTCGGTCTATACCTTTTACGATCCGGATGACAGCAATGCGTCTTACGGCACTTACAATGTGCTGTGGCAAATTCAGCAATGCATAGAATTGAACTTGCCTTATCTGTATCTGGGCTACTGGATTGCCGCCAGCCCTAAGATGGCTTACAAGACCAATTTCAAACCGCTAGACGGCTTAATACAAGGTGAGTGGAAAGCTTTATGATGGGACTTACCCAAAATCACCCCGGCTGCCTTGCGGCATCTCGCCGAGACAAATTTCTATAAGCCTTGACAGAAACATATACTCACCCGTGTATTTTTTAACGTCCAATGATTCTCTGGACAACCACACCATTTTTTGCCAATACTCCCCTAAAAAAAATAAAATTATGCCTGATAAATTACTCTACGCCTTGGCTCGCCCTGTCCTGTTTGCGATGGATGCGGAGCAAGCGCACAACCTCACCTTGCCTGCCTTACGACGCTCTGCCGCCCTAGGTCTGACCAAACTAATCGCCAAACCCGCCAATGATGCGCGCACTGTCATGGGCATCCAGTTCCCCAACCCCGTTGGACTTGCGGCAGGTCTGGACAAAGATGGCGCGTATATCGATGGGTTGGCCGGGCTAGGATTTGGTTCGATTGAAATCGGCACGGTTACGCCACGCGCCCAGGCTGGCAACCCGAAGCCACGCATGTTTCGACTGCCAAAAGCCAATGCCATCATCAACCGCATGGGTTTTAATAATGGCGGCGTGGACGCGTTTGTCAGCAATGTGCAGGCGTCGCAGTTTTATCAGGATAAGCAAGGTGTGCTCGGACTTAACATCGGTAAAAATGCCGATACGCCGATAGAACGCGCAGCAGAAGACTATCTGCTTTGTCTGGAAAAAGTCTATCCCTATGCCAGCTATGTGACGGTCAACATCTCATCGCCCAACACAAAAAATCTGCGCCAGTTGCAAGGTGCCAGCGAAGTCGACGCCTTATTGGCGCAGCTCAAAGAAGCGCAACAAAAACTTGCCGATCATTACAAGCGCTATGTGCCGCTGGCATTAAAAATCGCGCCGGATATGGACAGCGAGCAAATCAAAAATATCGCCGAAGCCCTGCTGCGCCACAAAATTGATGGCGTCATCGCCACCAACACCACCATCACCCGCGACGCGGTAAAAGGCCTGGAACATGCTGAAGAGGCAGGCGGATTATCTGGCGAACCGGTATTTGAATTATCGAATAAAGTCATTCGCGCACTCAAATCCGAATTAGGCGATGCACTACCGATTATCGGCGTCGGCGGGATTTTTTCCGGCACGGACGCCAAGGCAAAAATCGATGCGGGCGCCGCCCTGGTACAACTGTATTCCGGCCTAATTTATCGTGGCCCAGCATTAGTCAGGGAATGCGCGGCAGCACTGAAAGCAAATTCAAAATCACGCTAAAGTCATGCTTATCTCAACCTTGGCTCAACCTTGGCTCAACCCTAGCTCAGGTTGAGAAAGCACCTTAATCTCTTTTTTCATTCTGAATTTTTCGTTCTGAGGATGTCAACTTATGCAAACAACTCAACTCGGCAGCAGCGATCTGCAAGTGTCCAAAATCTGTCTTGGCACCATGACCTTTGGTGAACAAAATACCGAAGCCGAAGCACATAGCCAGCTCGATTACGCATTAGAACGCGGCATTAATTTTATTGATACCGCAGAGATGTACCCAGTCATGCCGCGTGCCGAAACTCAAGGTTCGACTGAACGTTACATCGGCACCTGGCTCAAAAAATCCGGCAAGCGCAAAGAGATTATTCTCGCCACTAAAGCAGCAGGTCCGTCGCGCGGTTTTGGCTGGATACGTAATGGCGATACCGATCTGACACCTGCCAACATCCGTGCCGCAGTCGAGACCAGCTTGCAACGCTTACAAACGGATTACATCGATCTGTATCAACTACACTGGCCTAGCCGCAACGCACCGATCTTCGGCCAAAAGTCTTTTGACCCAAAGCTAGAACGTCCTTCGGCAGCCATCGCCGACACGCTGGGCGCGCTCAATGATCTGATCAAAGACGGCAAGCTGCGCCAGATCGGCGTCTCGAACGAAACATCTTGGGGCGTCAGTGAGTTTATTAAAGAAGCCGAGAAGCAATCCGCCAACCGCATTGTCTCTATCCAAAATGCCTACAACCTAGTCAATCGCGGGTTTGAACAAGGACTGGACGAGACCTGCTTCCGCGAAAACGTCGGTCTGCTAGCCTACAGCCCGCTCGCCTTCGGTCAGCTCACCAACAAATATAACGAAGATGCCAACGCAACAGGTCGCCTAACCCGCTTCCCGGCAACCTGGAGCCCACGCTACATGCGCCCGACCGTATTCGAAGCCAGTCGCCGCTATGCAGAACTCGCCCGCGCCAACGGCATGACGCCCGCGCAACTCGCGCTGGCATGGTGCTATTCACGCTGGTTAGTCGCCAGCACGATTATCGGCGCCACGAATTTGACGCAGCTAAAAGAAAATATCGATGCGTTTGAACTCCGTTTGTCAGATGAAGTCATCGCCAAAATTAACGCGATTCATGCCGAGGTTTGCAATCCGGGGCAATAAGCTCTTATTTACCTTGTTGAGGTCCAAAAACTAATGACAAGGCAAAAAATCATTGCCCCAAATAACCAATGCCCTTCGGGGCATTTTTTTCGCCTGCGTATTTTGTATTTTGTAAATTACGTTTTTAACTTATGTGCGTATTGGAATAAATAAATTTTATGTGTTGGGTATCGTACAGAGCGAGCAATAAATGAGGTTTATAAAACAACAATCGGTAATAAAGAAGGACTTAGGCAAAATTGTCCCGCCAAGAGGTAGCGACGAATTTATTACGGGAGACGCTGCAATGCCGCCGGGGCGGTTTTGCGTAAGTCCTAAGGAATAACCAGATTTAGCTGGAAGTCACACCAAAACCAGCAGAGTAGCAAAGTAGCAACTGAACCCACTCACTTCAACAGAAGAACTATATGACCAACTTATTAAAAACAAAAGCAGCAGAATTTGCTTACGATCCAGATAATTTACTGGATACTTTAATCCGCCAATTACATTTTAAAAACGATGCCGCACTATCCAGAGCGCTGGAAGTAGCACCGCCAGTCATTAGCAAAATACGTCATCGTAGATTGCCCGTTGGCGCATCATTATTGATACGCATGCACGAAATCTCGAACGTCAGCATTAAAGATCTACGCGCATTTATGGGCGACAGACGCGCGAAATTTCGGATCAGTCCAAAGCATTTCAAACCCAGTGCAAACGATATGAGCAACGCTTGATATCAGACTCGTTGAGCAACATGCGATGACCGGTTTGAAACAAGCTCATACCGGTCGTCACAAAAAACGGTGGCGAGGGACAGCCCGTCCTCAAACCATCTTCATCCAGCAAAGGAACAAGCCATGAAACCGCAAACCAAAGCACCAAGCCAACATCAGCACAACGGCAAATCACATCCTTCCGATATGGAAGCCGCAAAAAACCAAAAGCAAAAAGCCGAGCAAACCGAAGTTGCAGGACGCCATAAAAATGACGGACAAAAAGATCACAAGGGCGCGCGTTAAATTAATAAGCGCATGCTGTACTTACTGTAGAAAACGGTTAGATGCTTGAAGAATAATTGGAGTGCGGGAAAAGGTCAGTTATTTTGGTTTGCATTTGATCGGATTGGATTCAGTGTTTTAGTAAAGATTTCTATACCTACGTCTTTTCCGCAATTTTCAGCTGATCCTCTCTCTCCATAGATGGCTGCTAATAATCGTTCGACCCAACCTCCGGAGTAGTTAATATTGACCGCTCGACTCAAAATTTCGTTGGTTGCCTTTACATATATTGTTTGTTCTGAACGATAATAAATATCGTTTATGTTTCCATGCTTAAACTCATACACGTATTTACTAATTGGCTGACCACCAATCTCCATATCAATGGCGCCGTCATCTTTGAGTATCATTCTAGCCAACTGACCTCCAGGACCTCTACCCTCAATATACTTATATCCATATTTTTTTATCCACCCTTCAGTAGGTGAATTTAGTGGATCGTAAAATCCGGGCGCATTGTCAACAACACGATAAATCTTCAATCCCGATTCGGCGTTACACATCTGATGAAGACGATATCGTCCATAAGCTGCATCTGCCGTCGGGATGGCGATAAATATTATTGCGACAAACGGTCGCAACCACCACGGTTTGATATAACTAATCAACAGACTGGCCAGTAACACATAAATAACGGCTAAAAATAGTAATATCAGTAAGCCCATTTAAGTGACCCTTTTTAGATGTGATTGAAAATAAGCGGTCATCTTTTAATATTTATTTTGTTGGTTTAATTGGTTTAAGTGTTTGAGGAACCATTTCTATTCCTACGTCTTGCCCGCAATTTTCTGCTGATCCAGTCTCACCGTAGAGCCCCGCTAACAAGCGTTCGACCCAACCCCCGGTGAAGCTAATATTGACGACCCGACTTAAAATTTCGTTTGTTGCTTTTACATATATTATTTGTTCTACTCGGTAGTAAATATCGGTTATGTTTCCATGCTTAAATCCATAGGCGTATTTACTAATTGATTCGCCACCGATTTCCTCGCTAATAGAACCATTCTCTTGGAGAGTCAGCCTAGTAAGTTGCCCCCCAGGCCCGCTACCTTCAATATACCTATATCCATAATTTTTTAACCATTCCTCGTTGGGGGAAATAAACGCACTATAAAATCCTGGCACATTGTCAACGACACGATAAATCTTCAATCCCGATTCGGCGTTACACATCTGATGAAGACGATATCGTCCATAGACTGCGTCTGCCGTCGGGATGGCGATAAATATTATTGCGACAAACGGTCTCAACCACCACGGCTTAATGTAGCTAATCAACAGACTGACCAATAACACATAAATAACAGCTAAAAATAGCAGTATCAGTAAACCCATTTAGATCACCTATTTGTTAACTGTGTCGAGTTCGCTTCGACACGACGAATTGATTGAACCCGAGGAATAAGCTGACTCCAAAGCCGCACAGTAAAAATCCATTGGAACGGGAGTTGCAGCGCAATTCTGGATTTAAACCAAATCGACTGTCGGCGTGAGGCAAAATATCTGCATCTGGCATTCAACCATTCGCTGTCAAACCCTGACCATTCTCCGGCGATAGTTATCAGGTTTGCGGAGACAGCGGGAGCAACTTCATAGTTATGAATAGCAATCACCTCTTCAATCGAATAGGGCGAAGCAGCGATGACGCGAGCAATATGGTCAAATTGAAAATCCTGGAGTTCTGTGTCAAGCCAAAAATCCGAAAGCGCCTCCCACACAGGAGCGCGCAGGAGTAGATCGTCGGCGGTGAGTGCTGCGCTCATATATTGGACGATGTATGTTTATTCATCTTCAGTATGTAATGGAAACAGGGGAAATATATCGTCGGTTTGTCGGGGCTGGAAAACAGAATAAGGTGCCGTTTTACTCTGTCAGACTCAACAACAATATACCTAGCTAGTCAGTGAAATTGATATCTGAGATGGTTTTGATTCTATCAACGAAATTTACAGTGCTGATAAAATTTTTAGAGTCTCCGAATCAGCATTTCCAGAGCTCGAAAGACGCATCACTGGATTAGATGCTCAGGCTATGCGTCATATGCATACTCCCCATATTTTTATAGAAATATGCCTTATCGTCCAATCATTATATGGACAGTCTAAATATACCCCTACCAAGTAATTCAACATTGCTACTAATTAAACTGATACCTGACGTTCGTGAATGTATCGCTGGTCAACATAGTAAGCCCAAAGATCCCCGTCGCTTGGATAAAGCCTTGAGCACTAAACATCTAGGCAAAATTAAAAAGACCAAAGATAAGCTTTGACTTGATCTGAAAATACTTCTATTATTTCTGTAACGACAGAAATTAAGGAAATGCCATGCAACTGACACCGACTATGCAAAAGTACATCCTTCATTGGGGTGAAATGGGTACACGCTGGGGTGTCAATCGTACTGTGGCACAAATCCACGCACTGCTTTTTCTGTGCAATAAGCCACTACCAGCCGAGGATATTGCCGATACGCTGAATGTCGCCCGCTCTAATGTCAGCAATAGCCTGAAAGAATTACAAAGCTGGGGGCTGGTAAAAATTACTCATGTGCTGGACGACCGCCGCGATCATTTTGTGGCCTTGCAAGACGTGTGGGAAATCTTCCGCGTCATTAGCGAGGAGCGTAAACGCCGCGAGATTGATCCTACCCTGACTGTATTGCGGGAATGCGCTTTGGAAGCGGAAAACGATCCCGGATTGGAAGCGGCGACTAAAGCGAAAATGGATCAAGTGCTGGCTTTTTTGGAAATGCTGACGGCTACCTATGAAGACTATAAACATCTGCCACCGGCAACCTTGCAGCGTTTTTTAAAAATGGGTGGCAAGGTGGCGCGCCTGATCAGCAATGATTAATTGCTCAAGCGTCATCGTGAATCAATCATGCGCAAGTAAAAACATCCGAAACAATTTTGACTCAAGGAGTTACTAAAATGAGCGCCCTAAGTACCCCAAAACTAACGCTGTATTTCGATGGTAATTGCCCTTTCTGCGCAGCAGAAATGCATAGATTAAAAACTTGGGATAGCGCTGGTAATCTGGCGTTTACCGATATCGCCGCCGGTGATTTCTCACCTGATTTTTTGGGTGTGACGATGGAAGCACTCGGTCAGGAATTGCATAGTCTGACAGATCAAGGTGAGCTGTTGGTTGGGCTAGACAGTATGCTGGTCGCTTATACCTTGGTAGGCCGTGCATGGATGGTTGCACCTTTGCGCATACGCTTGCTGCGCCCTGCACTGTCTAGCTTATATCGCAGTTTTGCCCGCAACCGTTATCGGATGTCTGCCTTATTGGGATACAAAATACCCGCCTGTAATGAGGAAGTATGTCGCAGAGAGAATCCGTTTCTGTAATCGGCGCCTTATTTCCGCTTTTTTTCGCTTTTTTTTCACCAGTTATTTCTGTCTATACAGAAATTAGAGATATAAAATGAGTTCCATACCAAAAAACACAAAAAGAATATGGCTGGTCAGGTGGATGTACGCCGCTGCCGCGATGCATTTATTGGTCGGTGCTTTGTTGCCCTGGATCGCCAATGCATCAATTTTCAATAATTACCATCACGGGATAGAACTCGCCTTCTGGGGCGATGCCTGGAATAGTTTACATACCTTAACTACATCGGGCGCAGCGACTGTACGTGCCCAGCAGGTTTGGTGGATATCGCTATTTGGGCCGACGGTGCAATCCACCGCGATCTGGATGGGCGCACTGGTCTATTTTGGCGACCAGCAACGTAGCAGCTTCGCCTGGAAAGCTCTCATTATCGGGATCGTCGTGTGGGCACCGCAAGACATGCTGATCTCATTACAAGCCGATTGCTGGAACCATGTCTGGGTTGACCTGTTCGCGGTAGTCATGATGTTGCCTCCGCTGATCTGGCTATGGCGCGAAGATCAAGCCAGATTGACAAGGGCAGCATCATGAATAGCATTCTCTGGATTTTAGTGGCGCAAGGTGTGTTAGGTGCACTGGATGTACTAATCAATCACGAGTGGCGTGAAGGCTTGCCGCAACGACCTAGCGCCATTCTGGAGCAAGCCATCCACGGCGTGCGTGAGGTGTTATATGCCGTGGTCTTTGCCGGACTTGCCTGGGTTGAATGGCACGGTAGCTGGGCCTGGCTTTTTGCAGCGGTGCTAGTGATTGAGGTCTTGCTCACCGCCTGGGATTTTGTAGAAGAAGATCGCACACGCACATTATCTGCCACCGAGCGCGTCATGCATCTGGCGCTGAGCATGGGCGGTGGCGCTTATTGCGCCTTGCTGATTCCGGTTTTATTGACTTGGGCGACATTGCCAGATCAGATGCATTACGTCCACTACGGCGTTACCTCATGGTTATTAAGTCTCATGAGCATCGGCGTATTTGGCTGGGGTGTCCGAGATATGTTGGCAGCGTGGACGATGCAAAGTACGAAGTCAGCGACGCATTTTTCAATCGCATCCAGCTAATGAGCTAATCCATTGCAATTATAAAAGTGGGGCTAAAAGAAGAAGGATCAGAGATGAACATACTTGTATTAGGTGCGACCGGTCTGATAGGCAGCAACGTAGCGGTGGCCTTGCTCCAAAGTGGATACAACGTGATTGCGGTAAGCCGCAACAAACCAACTGCGATGCCCGTTGACCAAAAATCTGCAAAGTCGGCCACAAGCTACCAATGGCGTGAGATTGATTTTGCCGGCATGACGACAGAACAAGCCTGGTTGCCGCATTTAAAAAATATTGATGTTGTCATCAATTGTGTGGGAATTATTCGAGAAGTCAAAGCTGGTGATTTTGATGTGCTGCACCGGGCTGCGCCTATCGCCTTGTTTGCTGCGTGCGAGCGGCTTGGCATCGGTCAGCTTATCCAGGTTTCTGCTTTGGGTAGCAACGCAGATGCCACGACCGGATACTGGCGCAGCAAGGGTGCTGCAGAAGACGATTTGCGGCAACGTCATTTGAATGCCAGCATCCTCCGCCCCTCATTGGTCTATGGCGATAAGGGTGCTAGCAGTCAGCTATTTTTAATGTTGGCGACGTTGCCGATACTGGCGATGCCGCTAGCGCACCGCGCGTTAGTACAACCTATCCATATCGATGATTTGACGGCTGCGATCGTTCAACTGGTGGTGCTAGGTAAAAACGCACCAAAAGAAGTGGCAACAGTAGGGCCGCGTGCAATGAGCATGGCAGAATATCTGACGGCAATCCGTAGTGGCATCCGGGCAGCGCCGGCAATCGTTGTTGACTTACCTTTGCCAGTTGCCAAGGTGGTGGCAAGGATCGCGGCACTGCATCCGACCAGCGCGTTGACGCCAGAGTCACTCGTCATGCTGACCGAGAGCACCGACGGCAGCAATACCGCAGACGACGCAGATATCAGGCAATTATTAGGCTACACACCACGCGATCCGGCACTATTTACCCGACCAGAACAAAAGCTAAACGCGGTAGCCAGTTGGGGCTTGCCTATGCTGCGCTTTGTGATGGCAGGATTGTGGCTATTGACGGCCTATGTGTCCTGGTTTGCCTGGCCGCACCAAGAGAGTTTGCAATGGCTTGCCGCTTGCGGTGTAGCGACCGTGTGGCAGGAGCCAACTTTGCTCGCTGCCAGCCTGACGGATGCGGCATTGGGTCTCGCCTTATTGCTGCGTGACCGCCGATGGTTGTGGCTATTACAGTTAGGATTAGTCGGATCATATACAGCGATCATGAGCATTTTTCTTCCCCACTTTTGGGCACACCCATTTGGTCCTTTGAGCAAAAATCTGCCCTTGCTGGCAATCATGTTCGTCATGTGGCGCATGGCGGGTGAGGATACGGACAAGGATACATATCCAGTCAACGCCACCTCAACACAAAATACAAAATACAAAAACGAGAAAATAGCATGGACTACCTCACCATTAAAACGCTGCATATCCTGTCTGCGACCCTGATGTTTGGCACCGGATTTGGTACCGCGTTCTATCTATTTTTTATTAATCGCAGCGGTAATGTCCAAGCGATCGCTGTGGTGACGCAATGGGTTGTCCGAGCTGATTGGTGGTTCACGACACCTGCAGTGATTATCCAACCACTTTCTGGTTTTTGGATGATACGGCTTGCAGGTTTTCCGCTCGGTTCCAGCTGGATCATCTGGTCATTGGCGCTGTATGTGCTAGCAGCGGTTTGCTGGTTACCCGTAGTTTGCTTGCAGCTAAAAATGCGCAACATGGCAGCGCTGGCAGCAAGCAACAATCTGGCATTGCCAGACCGCTACTGGTTATTTGAAAAAATCTGGACTGCGTTGGGATTCCCGGCATTTGGCGGGTTGCTGGTTGTGTATTGGTTGATGGTGCACAAACCAGTTTAAGACTTTTCTTTTAGCTTTTTTAAGGCCGGCATAATATGACAATTATCGAACGTAGTATCGAAATCAATGCAAAGATCAACTTGGTTTATCAGGTCTCGCAAGACTATGGAGTTCGCTATGAGTGGGACCCATTTCCAGAAAAAATTGCTGTTGTTGACGACGCCGGTGCCGCACTTCAAATAGGGACACAGGTCGAAGTGCATTCCAAATTAGGTATGTCCATGATCGTCGAATTTGTGCAATTGATGCCGCCAGAGCGTGCTGCAGTGACGATGATTAAGGGGCCCTGGTTTTTAGAAAAATTCGCAGGCTCGTGGATCTTCAACCGCACTGGGGATAAGCAGACCCTGGCGCGATTTCGATACACGATCATTGCCAAGCCTGCTTATCTGCGTATCTTGATTGAACCGATAGCAGCACTCTATTTTGCGAGGGTAATACAACATCGCTTATCAGGCTTGAAAACGTTTTGCGAGAAGCAAATAGTCTCAGGTGACAATTCAATCTAATTTATTATCATCACCTGCCCGTCTTCCAAGCTATCTCCGCCAGATCAGCAATCTAATTACTGCATCGCCCGCACTGCAATCGGCACATTGCACAGATCAATATAGCCTGCGGGGACTTTGTACCAGTCGCCACCACGATTACGTTGTGCCTCAACGATGGCTTTAAAGGTTGGCGTATCGGTGCGTATCACCTCCAATTTAGTACGTTCGGCTTCTGGCACATCAGCCGCGATACGGATTGATTTGATCGGCGTCATGGTCTCGGTTTCTTTATAAAACCCCATGGGGCCAGTACCACGGGGTAAGGTGGTCAGCAATTCCATACCCTGCATGACGCGACCAACCAAAGTGATATTTCTGTCCAACTGGCGAGGCGCATGTCCGGTCACTACATACAAGGAGCTGCCGTCACCGCTATTGACCTCGTTATCTCTGCCAACCCCGACGCTAGCGTAACAATGTGCTAGCCAGGCAGTACCGGTTTTAGGATCACGTCCAGCCGGAAAGCCATTTACATGACCAACCTGCGGTGCAAAACCATCTACATCCGGCAAACGAGTGAACGGTAGTTTTTTGTCGTATTTGACAGTGAATTCGGGGTCCAGATTTTTACGGGCGCTCTTCATATCACGCTTGCCCGAAGAGTCCTCCCATTCGACCACATAGTTTTCTTGTGAGCGGACGATATCCATACCGTTGAAAAAACCTTCTCTGACCATGGTTTCAATATTTTTCACATGATTAGGCGCAAAGTCAGGTGCAAGCTCGATCACGACTCGTCCCTTTTCCAGATCCATATACAAGGTATTGTTTGGATCAAGTGGTCGCCAGTCACTGGCAGCAGAGGCTTTAATTACATCTGCTATGGTAGGTTTAGCCACCGCTTTTACAGGCGTAGTTGCGGGTGTAGTGGCAGATGTCTTAGCCAAGGGCTTAGTGTCACTAGCGAGAGCAGTATTGACCCAGGCAACTGATAGCAACAAGCTGGCAGTAGTTAATACGGCACCAGCTAGCTTTGTTTTTTTATAGGCATGCGAAACAGAATTTTGTACAGATGCGTGCATAGCGTGACTCCAAAAAAATAACGAATACTGTGGACTTACCAAGAGAAATTGCCTGTCGAGCCAGATTATTGAAGGTACGCGATAGGTAGAAATTTGTCTAGTGTCTGTGATGTCCAGCAGGCTGCATAGAGTACAAAATGCAACGCGTATTTGCATTGCATTTGAACGAAAAACTGAATGAAGTTGATTGAAAATATTTTCTATAAATGAGCTAAAAATCTGACGCGCTTGTTATGATCAATGTTTAGAAAAAGCATCCCAATTTATGAAACCTACTCGTTCAGGATTTACCTTAATAGAATTGATGGTCGTCGTCGCGATTATTGCTATCTTAGGTGCTGTGGCTTATCCCTCAATTCAATTGCGCGTCATTCGACAGCAAATCGAATCTATTACCCCCCTCACTGATGTCGCAAAAAAACCTATCGCCGCAGCATGGGCATCTACACAAAAAATGCCTGCTGATAATGCCGCTGCCGGTTTGCCGAGTGCCGATAAAATGGTCAGTAATTTTGTGAGTGAGGTGAAAGTACAGGATGGCGCAATCAATATTACCTTCGGCAATCAGGTGAATAATGCGATCAAAGGCAAAGTATTAACGATGCGCCCTGCTGTTGTTGCAGATGCACCCATTGTGCCAGTCACTTGGGTATGCGGCGCAGCAGATGTGCCCGATAAAATGACGGTACTAGGTGTTGATCAAACTACGGTTCCGGCAGGGATGCTGCCACTTAGTTGCCTGAAACGGGTGAAGTAGTGCACGGATCATCATTGGACGCTTCAATAGAAACTTTCAATACATTTCTAATTCCATCTGAATATATAAGCTCATTGTTTTAGCTTTTCACATTGGGCATTTTTGAACGGGCCACCAGCACGCGTCCATCCCTCCCCGGGTGAAGTTTGCGAGCAAATTTCAATCGACTCAATTTTGCTACGCCATTTATACCAATCGGCTGGCGCAGCGATTGCGCTGGCGACTAACAGCATCCCAATTGATAGCAGTGACTTGAATAGATATTTCACTTTGAGTCTCTTTTACCTAAGCCAATTGGAGTAAATATGGGTAGCAATACATCTAGCTTAGCTTAATTTTAGCTATTGCCAAACACATCGCAAGATCATCTTTTGGACAATTTATAAACCAAATTACAAATGCCCATAAAAAAACCTGCCGGAGCAGGTTTTTTAAAAATTTAGTACCAATTATTTTTTAGTACGACGCATTACGCCAAAAGCCAACAGACCTAGACCAAACAAAGCCATTGTTGCTGGTTCTGGTACTGCACCTGCTGCGATCGTTACGTTTTTAATTTGAACAGAGCCATCAAACGAAGCTTGACCTGGCGCATGTGCAAATTCAACTTTTTTGATCAAACTGTCAGAAGTAATGCCATAAAAGCCAGTTGGATTGGTGATAGCCAAAACGGAATTATCACCGAAAGTAATGTATTCGTTGTAACCGGAGTTGATAGACAGATTAACGGAGAAACCATAAACGCCATTAACTGTACCGAAATTAGTTCCAGTCAAATCAATATAGCCAGATCCGTTGCAACCCCAGCAAAGACCTCCACCGGTAATGATATTCCAGTTTTGGAAGCCAGTAGAAACATAGCCGATGTTGCCGATAGAAGCCGCTTTAGCTTGAGCGTTGTTCAAAATTTCAAAATTGCCGCCATTCCAGGTTGCAAAATTATCTGTTTCTGCCTGATTAACTGATTGCAAGAAACTAGCTTGGCTTGCATAGTTAATATAACTTGCGTGCGCGCTGCTGATGGCAACCAGTGCAATTCCGGTGGTCAATACTAAACTTTTTACTAATTGAGCTTCTTGCAAAATACCCAAACCAGTAAAGTCGAGCATGGGTGTGGCCACTGTTGCGATTGGTTTTCTTGTTTGAAGCGGCACATGTGAC
>NZ_JBEONP010000058.1:0-27158 GCF_040544435.1 Undibacterium sp. GrIS 1.2 | reverse complement strand
ATGTCACATGTGCCGCTTCAAACAAGAAAACCAATCGCAACAGTGGCCACACCCATGCTCGACTTTACTGGTTTGGGTATTTTGCAAGAAGCTCTGATATTTTAAAAATATCAGATTACATCGTCCAATAAAAATGCGGCTTACCAAAGGAAAATGCTTGGTAAGCCGCATTTTTATTGGACAATACTAAAAGGAACGTCTAAAGGGAAATCTAAAGAAATTTATAAAATGACTTAAACAGAGGATTACATTTTAAGTAGTTATCGCGGAGCGCGGCATTACAAGCACCCTCACCCTCGATCCCTCTCCCGCATGCGGGAGAGGGAAGCTTGAAAGGCTTTAGATTGCGGACAACGAGGGAATTGAATTTGAATTTGAATTTGAATTTGAATTTGAATTTGAATTTGAATTTGAATTTGATTTTGACTTGAAGTTCCGCTTTGGCGCTGCCGTTTGTAGAAGGCAAAAATGGATAAGAAAGGTTCGTTGTCTGAGCGAAGCGAGTTTCGAACTTTTCCCATTTTTGTCTTCTACAAACGGGAACCCCGAAGGGGCAGCGACTTCGCGGTCGCCTTCTTTTGCTTACTTTTCTTGGCGAAGCAAGAAAAGTGAGTAGCCGCCGGTCTACCACCGGCCTGCAATCTCAAATGAACGGTGTAGGCATGACTGCCTAATACCAGATACCCTCAGACTACGTCAAAAAATCAAATTTTCGCCAACTCAATCTGATTCCGCCCACCCTGCTTAGCCCGATACAACGCCGCATCAGCCACATCAAATAACTCATCAGCATCCGTGGTTAATTCCAGATCAGCCACACCTGCTGAGAACGTAACTGCGAAATCGCCCTGCTCTGCATGCTGGTCAATTTTGCCAAAAGCAATCCTGATTTGATCCAATACCCGACGGGCGACGATCGCGCTGGTGCCAGGGAAAATGATGACGAACTCTTCACCACCATACCGCCCGACAATGTCGCTACGGCGCAAGCGCTGCCGCAATAGACGCGACAAAGTACGCAGCACCTGATCGCCTACCGGGTGGCCGTAGGTGTCGTTGACGTGTTTAAAATTATCCAGATCGATCATCGCTAAAGCCAGTGGTGCGCGGTTACGGCTGGCGATGGAAATCTCTGCGCCCAGTTCTTCTTTGATGGCAGTATGGTTGTACAAACCCGTCAAACCGTCACGCATAATCAGAGCGCGTAACAGGCGATACCGCTCTGCCCGGCTAGATAAAGCGGAGACTAAAAATTCTGGCGTAATCGGCTTAGTGAGGAAATCATCCGCACCTGCCTGTACCGCATCTAATTGTTTACCCATGTCGTTTTCGCTGGACAGAAAAACGATAGGAATATCCAGATAAGAATTATCTTGCCGTATCATTTTGGATAATTCCACACCGCTGCAAAGTGGCATGTATACATCCAGCAACAATAGCTCTGGCCTGAAATCCGTCATTACGCCCAAAATCTGGCTAGGGTCGTTAAGCAAGCGCACGCTCATCCCGGCATTGCGCAAAACTGCGCTGTAATACTCAGCAGTGACGACATCATCATCAATAATCAGTACGCGGTAGCCTTTGGGCTCTTCGCGTCCGACCAAAGCATCGATTCTTTCGCTCAGGGCGACGATATCGACGGGCTTGGTGAAGTAACCATCGCCACCGGCACGCACGGCTTGCAGGCGGTTTTCAAAACTACTGGATTGAGATACAAAGATGGTAGGAATACTTAAACGGCCAAGACGCTTGATGCGGGCGATCTCTTCTGCACCAGCGGTTTTTCCGTCTTCTGAGCCAAGTTCGATGACGACGATGTCGGGTCGTCTGGTAGCGATGGATACCGCCAGCGATTTTAGCTGGTCTATGAGTACCACCTCGTAACCAAATTGCTCTAACTGAACCAAGATGGATTGGGTAATTTCATTATCGTCATCGACCAGATAAATCAGGCGAGAGGCATCTTTGTCGCTGTTTTTTTCCAGATAATCAACGGCTTGTACCGTAGCACCTTTGCTTTTGGCGTTGAGTAAAGCAGTGACAAAATATTCTCTTAGCTCGGCGGCATAGGTATCCAGATCTGCCAGCGACCAGATTTCTTCAGCAAACAGCGGTTTAAGCCGTATCTCAAACTCACGTGCCTGCAAACCCATTTCGGCAAAGCCGAATGTACCGGCCGACCCCGCCATGGTGTGCAGTAGCCGATGTAATATGGTCAGTGCCTCTTTATCCTCCGGCTTTGCTAAAAAATGGGCGAGTGCTTCCTCCATCTCTTGCATCTTCAAAGGCAATTTTTCTAAAAACAGATTTTCTAGTGCTCGCAGTTTTTCCTGGAGACTGTCATTTTTTTCTGTCATTTAATTTCCTTTGCTCCCACTGTTTGAGTTATTCCACAGAGCGCGCACTTGCTCCGATAATTCCATAGGATCAAAAGGTTTGGCAATGACGCCGATAGCGCCTAAAGATTTATAGTAATCAAGCTCTACCGATTGCACTTTGGCCGTCATAAAAATAACCGGTGTCTGGGAGGTAGAAGCAAGCTTACGTAACTCGGCCAATGTGGTAGGTCCATCCATACTTGGCATCATCACATCAAGCAACAGCAAGTCTGGAACGGTGCCGGTCTCTATCGCCTGCAACGCTGCGCTGCCGGAGCTGCAAGTAATCAGGCTAAAGCCACCGACAACTTCCAGCGCGATTTGGGCTACCGTTTGGATGTCCTGGTCGTCCTCGACGTACAGTATTTTATTCAGAGGTTTTTCACTCATCGCAATTCCTTTTGCTTTTTATAGCGAAAAAATCGTTACCACTATGAAATTAAAGTCCTGACTAAAAATCCTACTGCGTATGTAGCTTTTCATCCATAGCGGCGCAAGGCTAAAAATAGTAATTCCATTTAATCCAAGCCTACCAGAAGTATTATAAAAATTGCTCAAGAGTTGCGCTGCTGAAACGCCTGAATGTAACTCAAGGCAACTTAATACAACTTATTGCAACTGAATATGACTAGATGCAACTGGTTAAGCCTAACTAAGGCTAGGCACAATTTATTGAATAACAGGTAATTCAAAGAAAAACTCGGTTGGCTCATTCGGCTTGCTATAAAAATCAATCCGTCCCTGGTGAGCTCCGATGATCGTTTTACAAATACTTAAGCCCAAACCTGTACCGCCTTTTTGCCTGGTATCTGACGAATCTGCCTGGGCAAACTTTTCAAAAATATGTCCCTTAAATGCCTCTGGTACGCCTTTGCCGTTATCTATTACCGATAACCTCAAGCTCGCTGGATTGGCTGGGATAGTTGGGTTGACAGAATCCGCCAATAACGCCTGCAAGCGTATCGTTACGACGCCACCTTTAGGAGAGAATTTACAGGCATTAGATAACAAATTAATCATCACTTGCAATAGTCTGTCGGCATCAACCAGCACCGTCATGGGCGCCTGCTCAGACTGCAACTCTAACTTTACCTGATACAACTCGGCATAGGCCTGGGTTGCTGCAATGGCGTTGGCGACCAGTTCTTGCATGACATGCGGGCGCAGATCAAATGTCATACTTCCTGATTCCATTTTAGCAATATCAAGAATATCGTTGATCAGCCTTACCAGTCGCTCGCAATTATTTTTAGCAATCTCAAACAAGTCATGTGCACGTGGCGATATTTCCATCAATTTGCCAGAGGACAGCAAGCCAAGCGAACCACGAATAGAAGTCAGTGGTGTTCGTAACTCATGCGATACGGTGGAAATGAATTCGTTCTTCATTTTGTCCATCCGTTTTTGCTCAGACAGATCGTAGGCAATGCCTAAAAAACCAACGATCGTATCTTGTTTATTTTGATGCTTACTTAGGCTGAGGTTTTGGTTTGAGTTGACGTTTGAGGTAATGTTTGGGTTGATGTTTGGGTTGATGTTGGCGTCACTATTTTGGTCACCAAAAAGCGCTGCAAGCGATAACATGACAGGCAAACGAGATCCATCTTTGCGGATATACGTCCACTCTTGGTGGTCGTAACCACCTTGTCTGACCTTCGCTGCAAATGCCTCAAAGCCTGGGGCGATTGTTTGATTTAATTCCAGGCTGGACTGCGCCGCTTTGGCGATGATCTCATTCATGTCATGGAAGATTGCCGGGCTATGAATACCAACCACCTCGTCTGCGGAATAGCCTAATATTTTCTCCGCACCGGCACTAAACATCTGAATAGTACCTTCTGTGTCGGTGGCAATAATCGAGAAGTTAGCCACATCCAAAATCGCATTATGCAAGGCACTGGCATTGCTTAAACGCAGATTCAGTGACTCTAATAAGCTTTGATTTTCTATTAATGTTTGCTCATTGCGCCGGGCTTGAGTGATGTCGGACGCGACTATGCACAAGCCATATATTTTACCGTCACGATCAAGCAAAGGTGAGCGTACTGAATGAAAATAGACATCGCCATCGGAGGAAGGAAAAACACTATCTATCGCCAGCGACTCTGCACTCTGGAACACCAACAAATCTTCTTCCCGCGCTTTTTTTGCGAATTCAGAAGGATAAATATCTTCCATCGTTTTTCCCAAAATATCGATGCCAGACATTTTGATCAGCTCTTCGTATTTCCGGTTCACAAACAGGTAACGACTATTCAGATCACGTACCGCAATCAGAGAGCTGGTGCTATTCATCACTGACAATAAAAGGTCTTCACCTACCCTCATTTTTTGCTCAGACGCCAGACGTTGACTGATATCAATGCCAATCACGCAGACGCCATAAATCTCGCCGCTGCTGCGGTACAAAGGGGTGCGGATTATCTGATAAATATGCTCGCCATCTTCTTGTACGACGACGGATTGCGACTCCAGAACACTACCCGATTCAATCACTTTACGATCTGCGTTGTGGCTAATCTTAGCCGCATCAGTCGGGAATAAATCAAACACAGTCTTGCCGATTAAATCTTTGCTTAAACGCTGATGAACCAGCTCATACTCTTTATTGACGAATAAATAGCGCCCATGGATATCACGCACCGACAAGGTAGAACTCATGCTGTCCATCACCGACTGCAATAAGCTGAACTCATGATCTTGTTGTCGTTTTAGCTGGGCTAGATCCAGCGCGTTCATCTCCGACTCCACCATTGCGGCTAAGTCTTTCAACATCTGCTTATCGCTAGTACCAAGTTGACGTGCCTGGCGATCAATCACACAGAGTGTCCCAATCTTATGCCCACCCGGCCCTCTAATTGGCATGCCCGCATAAAAACGGATATGCGGCTCGCCAGTGACTAAAGGATTATCGGCAAAGCGCGGATCTAGCAAGGCGTTTTCGACGACAAAAACTGACTCTTGCAAAATAGCATGCCCGCAAAAAGAGATATTGCGTGGGGTCTCGGTCTCGGCCAATCCTTGCGACGACTTGAACCATTGCCGCTGATAATCGACCAGAGAAATCAGCACAATCGGCGCATCAAAATGACACTGAGTTATTCGGGTAATACGATCAAACCGCTCTTCTGCAGGCGTGTCTAATACTTCTAACGAGTGTAGATCCGCAAGGCGCTGCTCTTCATCCGCTGCTAGCGTAGCTTCTAACATAGTGCTCCGTTCTGATTAAAGATCCAGCACTGCGCGTGTTTGCAATGGGTTTGGTACGATCAAGGTATTACGATTAGCAGTCAGCGATTAACATTAAAATTCATATACTCCCCTTTATTTTTAATAAAATCGCCTTATTGACCTTTAATTATATGGACGATAAAATATACATACTAGGAGTATCAATTATTATATTGATTACTACATAAACTATTTGCCGTACAAAAGCCCTACTATTTAAATACCATATTCAGTTCAGCGTCTTACTCTTACCTATCCGCAATAAGAAGAAGGTACTGCTATTTAACAGAAAAATCTACCCGATTTGGCAGACCTTTATCTTTAATCCCATCCGCAGTCAATTTTGGCGCAATCAAAAACAGGCGCTCTTTGGCAATACCGCCAGTTTGCTCCAGATAATCCCGTACCACATCGGCTCTGCGTTGGGCTAACTGACGCAGATTCTCTGGTGTGACGGGCGTGTTAGCAAGGATCAAACGTTCGGCCTCTTCTGGCGGCAAAGTTTTGGCAATGCCGATCACATTACGCGGCTTGCTGAATTTTTCTGATTTATAAACTTCTTCGATATAAGTTTTTTTATCACCTTCATCCAAACTGATTTGATCCAGACTCAATTGAGGATTTTTCTTTTGCAAGCTGACGAGTTTTGCTTGCTTGATTTTTTTCTCCAGACTGGCGCGGCGCAATCCCTCTGTATCGGTTTGCGTATCGGCTCTACCGAGAATGTCCATACGCAAACCGGTGCGGTTGCTGAGCGCTTTGGCGAGGTTGTCTAATTTGGCGCTGGTATCCGGCGTCAAGATCGCCAGCCCCGGTGTAAACTCGGCATAGGACAATTCCTCTCCGCCACCAAACGCTTGCCCCAACAAGGCAAACGGAGATGTTACTGCCTTGGTAATTAAATTAACGAAGACTTCCCAAATAATGCCGCCGACTGAAAATTGCGGATCAGATAAAGAGCCGGAGATTGGTAAATTGATCGCAATTTTTCCATCGTTATCACGCAACAAGGCCAGTGCGAGTTGTACCGGCAAGCGCGTGGCATTGGGACTATCAATTTTTTCGCCAAAAGTGAGCTGATCTAACCGCACGTCGTTTTGCGCTTGCAATTGCTGATTCTCTACCCGATACGACACCTGCACCGACAACTTGCCTTTATCAATTGCATAACCTGCATATTTTGCAGCATAAGGTGTCAGGCGCGTCAGCTCCATCCCGTTGGCGCTGCCTTTAATATCCAAAAAAATCGGTGAGGATAAAGGATTGAGCGTGCCAGAAATCACTAGCGGTGCATCATTATCAATCTTGCCGTTCAACTCAATTGTGGCGGGCTGCGTGCTATCAGACGCAATCGCACCTATCGTGCCACTGACGCCAGTTAAATTAGCGCTGTAATTGGGACGAACAAAATTATCTGTGAAGTTGACATTACCACCGCGCAGGACGGTTTGACTAATCCGGATCACTAACGGATTAGTTTGCTTGACTGGCGGTGCTATCGGTGTAGAAACGACGACTGGCGTGGTCGTTGAGACTGACGCGGCAGGTGCGATAGATACGGTAGCGGAGGTGGTGGCAGCGTCAGCAGAGTTGAGTGAATTTGCCGTGTCAGTTGAATTGACATCGACCTTCTTAATTTCGATAATCTTATTCGCCTCCGTTGTACCGTCAGCAGATTTGTTGACGGTAATATTTTGCAGATTCAGTTTGCCTTTATCAGACAAAACTGCCCTGGCATAAAAATCTGTCAAGCTCAATTTCTTCAACAATATCGTAGGCTTGTTACCACCTAATTTTGCGTTAATACCGTCCAGGTCGATTGATTTCCATTCTAAAAAATCGTCGCTGGCACCACTTTCCAGCATATGGAAATCACTGAGTTTTAAATTACCGTCGTAACTTATTTTTGGTGCTGATCCTTTGTCACTCAGGATCACTAGCTTGCCTTTAGCGCTGGCGTCACCACGACTTAAAGTGACATTTAACTCGCGCGCAAAGTAAGGGTATAGCGCAGCAACTGGCAAGGTCTGGGCATCAATTAATGCCGTGATATTTTTTAAGCCAGCACTGGCATCGGCGCTCAGGCTTAATTTACCTTTGCGGTTAATCGTCGTTTTTAATGTAAAGCTCGCCGTCTGGGCGGCGTTGTCCACGACTGCACTGTCCAATAGATTACTGCTGAGATTACTAGCGACCAGACTAATACTATCCAGCGTCACGTTCACACTAGGATAAAGCGACCGATCATCAAAGCGCACACTACTATCGTTGACAGAAAAATTGTGCAGATTGACGCGCCATGCATTGGGTTCTGGAATGGTAGCAGCGGCATTGCTGGCGTTAGCATTGTTAACCTTAGCGGCACCGGGCAACTTTAGTGCCTCTACATTGACACTGACTTTATCTCGAGTAGGTTGATGTTTTGTACTCTGCTCACTTTGTCCATTCCACGCTATCAAAAATTTTTGCAGATTTAATGTTGCGGTCTGATCTTTTTGGACATCCGCCCTCAGACCTGTCATTTCTAAACTACCCGCGTTAACTACCTTCGTCGCAGTATCAAGTTCTAGCTTACTCAGTGCTAAAGATTTGATTGCAATGCCGCCCTCGGTTTTCGCTTTTGACTGGATGGAAAAATCTACTAATTGCAAATTAAAATCTGCTATTTTTACTTGCCCGTCCTGGCTATGGATATGCGACTGCGCCGCTAACTTGCCTGCCAGCGTGGCAGCTAATACAGGATTAAACAATGGCTGATAAGTAGCCAATGACAAATCACTCAGACTTACATTACCATCCACCATCCCGCTGGCGATGCTGAATTGCCCTTCAAATTTACTTTGTGCGTCTTGCTCGGTAGCGATGCTGATTAAAACGCTGGCTGGCTTGGCCGCAATATCGGTACTCAATTGTTTAATATTGAGGGCGATATCTTTTAAATTGATTGGTATAACCGGTGACGAATGTAAGGCGTCACTAAAATGGATTTGCCCTTTGCTGAGCACAATAGAATTTAAGGCGATGATCGCTTTGCTCTTTGAATCTGATGCGACCACGGTATTCGTATTAGCATTGTTAGCGGAGTTAACGGCATTAACAACTGGAGCAGAATTTTTTATCGGGTCACTTGCCAGCGTAGACTTTGCCTGATCCGCTACGGGGGTTGGAGTAAGAGCGTGACTACTCAGTTTGGCCCAGTTGAGCTGGCCTTTTTTGTCTAGATCCAGCCAAACTTCTGGTGCCTCTATGCTTAACTGATCTAAGCTAGCTGCACCGCTGATCAGATTAATTTGTTTGATCTGCGCCGTAATCACATCGGTCAGTAACAAAGGGGCATCGGCATTATCTTTGAGGTCAATTTTATGCAATTGAACCTGACCGGACAACAGCAACTCTGCTTAGTTTTTCTTACGGCTAAAAGTCAAATCCAGCTTGGTAGATAATTGCGCGCTTTGTATTTTTAATGGCAAAGGGACTGGGATATAAGCAATATAGGCAGGTACATTCAGGCGATCAATATCAATCGCTAAAGTCGTGTCCAAGCTATCCACAAACGGCTTGCTACGCGCCTTTAAATCGAATGGTGTGCCATTGATTTTGGCGGACAACATCGGCTGGACGAAACTATTTACTTCTTTTGGGAAGTTGGATAAAAACGGCACTGCAATTTGCAGCTCGTCTATTTTTATGTGCTTCTCCAGTACTTTATCGTCAAAAAGAATACTACCGTTTTGCAATTGCAAGTTCGCCAGCGAAAAACGAAAAGGTGCATCGCTTTTGGGTTGCGCCGCCAGTTTATCGAGGATGTCAGAAAAATTATAGCGACCATAACCATCAGCGCTGGTGCGTACTACATGGACTTGCGGTGCAGTTAGCCTGACCTCATCGATCACCAAAGCCCGATGCCAGGCGGAACTCAGTGAGAGATTAAGTACCAGAGTTTTTAAAGACAGTGCCGGGCTGCGTTGATCCGGCTCGTACAAGCTGACATCGTTAGCCGTGAGCGCGAGCGCAAAGGGGGAGAAACGGACTTCGCCAATCGCTAGCTTGCGACCTAATTGCTGCTGAACTTGCTCGACCGCGACTCGTTTTACATAAACCGGTAACAGCAGCCAACTCAACAAGATGATCAGTGCCAGCAAGCCCACCAGACTGATGAGGATTTTACCGATACGCCCTTGCCAAGTTTTTTTGAGATGCGCCTGCAATGTCACTTTGGCTGATAAGGTCACGGTCGTTCCTTTAAATTGAATCTAATGCCATAGTTTAACTAACGATCTACTCTCCAGCAAACACAATCCCCACACAAGGATTGCCGCCGATCGCATAGGCCAGATCACCTGGCCGGTCTATTGCCCATAATGCGAAGTCTGCTGCCTTACCAATTTCTAAGGTGCCGATCTGATCTTGCAAACCCAAAGCGCGGGCGGCATGTTTGGTGACGCCTTCCAATGCCTCCAAAGGCGTTAAGCGGAATAAGGTGCAGGCCATATTCATTGCTAGCAACAAAGAGGTCATTGGTGAGGTACCCGGATTGCAGTCGGTAGAAATGGCGATGGGTACCTGCGCCTCGCGCAAACCGGCAATCGGAGGTAATTTGGTTTCTCGCAAAAAGTAGTAAGCACCGGGTAACAGCACGGCGACTGTGCCATGCTGCGCCATAGCGTTGATGCCCTCTTGCGATAAATATTCCAGATGATCGGCAGACAAGCCTTGATAGCGTGCCGTGAGCGCAGCACCGCCCTGATCTGAGAGCTGCTCGGCATGCAATTTGACTGGCAGTCCATGTCGCTGCGCCGCCTGAAATACTTTTTCAGTCTGTGCTGGCGAAAAGCCGATTTTTTCACAAAATGCATCGACTGCATCGACCAGACCTTCCGCCACTAGGGCTGGTAGCATCTGCTCGCAAACCAAGTCCAAGTAATCATCAGCACGACCTGCATACTCGGGAGGCAAGGCATGCGCGCCGAGAAAAGTCGTTTTGATCCGTACCGGAAAATCTTGTGCGAATTGTCTGGCAACCCGCAACATCTTGGCCTCTGTTTCAACATCCAGACCGTAGCCCGATTTGATCTCCAGCGTAGTGACGCCTTCTTTTAATAAATTACGTACTCTGGGCAAACTGGCTTGCATTAATTGCTGTGGACTAGCGGCGCGGGTCGCACGCACCGTGGAAAGAATACCGCCACCTTGTCTGGCGATGTCTCCATAGGCGACGCCGTTTAAACGCGCCTCAAATTCATCGCTGCGATTGCCTGCATAGACGATGTGGGTATGACAGTCAATCAGACCAGGTGTCAGCCAGCAGCCTTGTCCGTCGTGTGACATGCTCGCTTGGGAATTCGCTTGACACTCAGCAAGCAAATCAGCAGGTAAATCGATACGTTTACCCAGCCAGACAATCTTGCCATCCTTCGCCACAATTGCAGCATCGCGGATTTCGCCATAACCATCCTGCATGGTCGCCAGATGGACATTGGTCCAGAGAGTCAGCATGGTTCAGGCTCCGGCGTGGTTTAAAAAACTAATGCGCATCAGATAGAGCACGCTGCCCTCTTGCGCCTGCACGACTAATCGCACACCGGCGTGTTTATGATCTTCTTCCAGCAAAATTAAATCTGCTTCGCTGACATCCATCACTTTATTCAAGACTGCCTGTCCCTGTGCACAGTAGATCAATACCTGTTGCGCATTTTGTGCCACAACATAATGCTCGCCGGCCTCTAGCCGTTGCATAAAATGAGTACAGACATCGCGCCGGGTCATCAGATTAAGATCCCATACCGGACCATCTAGCAATTCAGCACGGATGGATGTCTCGCCAGAAAATTGATGTGGCATGCTGTCGCGGGTCAAGGTAACACTGGAAGGTGTATCAGTTCCCTCTTCATCTCCATGCAAGATCATACCTGCACCAGACAAAATCGCCAGCGTCCGATCAATCTGTGCAAAGTGCGAAAACGCGCCGTCACTGCTGACTAAGGCCGTACTAATGCGCCAGACAAAATGGTCCAGGCTTGCACCCTCAGGAAAAACTGCCAGCTCAGTCGTGCTGCCGCCACCGTTTTTCCAGGGCATGGTTTTATAGTCTTGCTGGCTCCATTTACGCATGATGTGTTGGCGCTATGTGTTTGAGTGTGTGTTGAATATAAGAGCTGTTTTACGAATAAAGATGGGTGTACAAGTGCTGACATTGTGCGCTCAATTCGCCATCCAGCACCATCTGTTTTGCTGCTGCAATATCTGGTGCGAAGAAGCGATCCTTGTCATAAAACGCGACCTTGCGGCGTAGCGCATGATGTACTGTCGCCAGACTCGCTGAGGTCTCCAGCGGCTGATGAAAATCAACGCCTTGCGCTGCGGCTAATAATTCTATACCGACTATAGTGGCAGTATTGTGTGCCATCTCATGCAGACGTCGGCCAGCGAAGGTCGCCATACTGACATGATCTTCCTGATTGGCCGACGTCGGAATCGTATCAACGCTGGCTGGATGTGCATGGGATTTATTCTCTGAGGCCAACGCCGCTGCTGTCACATGTGCGATCATAAAGCCAGAATTGAGCCCGGAATTTGGCACCAGAAATGGCGGCAAACCTGACAAACTTGCATCAATCAGCAAGGCAATGCGGCGCTCGGAAATAGAACCAATTTCTGCAATCGCCAATGCCAGCGTATCTGCTGCGAAGGCCACCGGCTCTGCATGGAAGTTGCCGCCGGAGATGACTTCACCCGTATCCAAAAACACCAGCGGATTGTCGGTCACGGCATTGGCTTCAATTAATAAAGTACGGGCTGCGTTATTGATAATGTCCAGACAGGCGCCCATGACTTGTGGCTGGCAACGCAGGCAATACGGATCTTGTACACGTTCGTCATTGACCAGATGCGAGCGGCGGATTTCGCTCCCCTCCAACAATTCACGATAAATTTTGGCGGTAGCGATCTGACCAGGTTGTCCGCGCACTGCATGAATACGCGGATCAAACGGCGCGTCACTGCCTTTGGCGGCATCAACCGACAATGCTCCGGTAATCGTTGCGGCTTCCAGCAAGCGCTCAGCGAGAAACAAACCATTGAGCGCCAATGCAGTGGAAACTTGGGTGCCGTTAATCAGCGCCAGACCTTCTTTAGCAGCCAGTACGACCGCTGTGATTCCGGCATTTTCTAACGCCAGTTTTGCCGGGACTAATCGCCCATTTACACGTACTTCGCCCTCGCCCATCAAGGCCAGCGTCATATGCGATAAAGGCGCCAGATCGCCGGATGCGCCGACCGATCCTTTGACCGGAATTGCGGGCATGATGCCTGCATTGTACAGAGCGATCATGGTATCGATGACGCTGGCACGGATACCAGAAAATCCTCGCGCCAGGCTGGCGATTTTCATCAACAAAATCAAGCGCACAACCTCATCAGCGATCAATTCACCAGAGCCGACTGAGTGCGACAGTATCAGATTTTTTTGCAGTAATTCTAATTGCTCATCGGGGATGCGCGTCTTGGCGAGTTTGCCAAATCCGGTATTGATACCATATGCCGCGTCGCCCTTTTTGACGATACTCTGGATCGTTGCGGAGGACGCGTTGATCGCCTCATAGGCACTGACATCCAACTCCAGCGGCAAAGCAGTGCGCCAGATCGCGCGCAAGTCGGACAGACTCATTTGGCCCGGGCGAATGATGAAAGTGTTGGTGTTCATGTTTGTCCTTTTTTAAATTATTCTTGGCAGTTTTAAAATGTGCTGAAATGTGCTGTTTGGTATTTTGCTGGGATAAAACATTGATTCGTTGGAGGTAGAAGCATTCAATTTTGAGTCAATCTCAATATACTCCCCACCAATCACTAGCAAATATGCCTTAATGTCCAATTATTCTCTGGACGCTTAAAATATACTTACCACCAGTATTATTAATGCAATCAAATCTACGGCAATCATCCCCTCTCCCACAAGCGGAAGAGAGAGTTTTGATCTGCTCATTTTTATCGACTTACGGTCTCGGTTTGCTGCATTAACTTACGGTCTCGGTTGGCTGCGTCAACTTATTGCCCCAACTCACTATCTCAACTCATTACTTTGAGTTATTAATCATGGGTAAATTCAAGCCATTACGCTCAGCGCAGGCAACTGCTTGCGGATAACCTGCATCCGCATGACGCATCACACCCGAACCACAATCGTTGACCAAGACGCGCGCGAGACGTTTTGCTGCTGCATCCGTGCCATCCGCCACAATCACCATGCCGGAATGTTGGGAGTAACCCATACCAACGCCACCGCCGTGATGCAAGGACACCCAGCTCGCGCCACCTGCCGTATTTAACAAGGCATTGAGCAAAGGCCAGTCGGAGACAGCATCGGTACCGTCCATCATCGATTCCGTCTCGCGATTAGGGCTAGCAACAGAACCGGTATCGAGGTGATCACGACCGATGACGATTGGCGCTTTTAACTCGCCATTTTTAACCATCTCGTTAAACGCCAAGCCAGCGATATGGCGCTCACCCAGACCTAGCCAGCAGATACGTGCTGGCAAACCCTGGAAGGCAATTCGTTCGCCCGCCATGTCCAGCCATTTATGCACGCCTTTATTCTCTGGGAAGAGTTCTTTAATCTTGGCATCGGTTTTACGGATATCTTCCGGATCGCCCGATAAAGCGACCCAGCGGAATGGCCCTTTGCCATCGCAGAACAGAGGACGGATATAGGCAGGTACAAAGCCGGGGAAATCGAAAGCATTCTTCACGCCGGTATCAAACGCGACCTGACGGATGTTATTGCCGTAATCCACCGTCGCAATACCCATCGCATGGAAATCCAGCATGGCCTGCACATGCACCGCACAAGCCTGTGCTGCATCGGCAGTCAGTTTGGCGTGCTGGCTCTGATCGGACTGTGCCACCTTCCATTGTTCAACCGTCCATCCGATCGGCAGATACCCGTTGATCAGATCGTGCGCTGATGTTTGATCGGTGACCAGATCAGGCTTCATGCCGCCGGCTTTGGCGCGTCTAACCAGTTCTGGCAAGACTTCTGCTGCATTTCCAAGCAAGGCGATTGATACCGCTTCTTTGCGGTCGCAATGGTGTTTGATCAGTGCTAAGGCATCGTCCAGATCTTTGGCTTGCTTGTCGACGTAGCGGGTACGCAAACGGAAGTCGATACTAGATTGCTGGCACTCAATATTTAAAGAAACAGCGCCGGCAAAGCTAGCCGCCAGTGGCTGCGCGCCGCCCATACCGCCTAAACCTGCTGTCAAAATCCAGCGCCCGCCCCAGTCACCGCCAAAATGCTGGCGCCCTGCTTCGGCAAAGGTTTCATAGGTGCCTTGCACGATGCCTTGAGTGCCGATATAAATCCAGCTACCTGCTGTCATCTGACCGTACATGAACAGACCTTTGCGGTCGAGTTCGTTGAAATGTTCCCAGTTAGCCCACTTGGGCACCAGATTGGAATTGGCGATCAACACTCTGGGCGCATCCTCGTTGGTTTTGAACACGCCGACCGGCTTACCAGATTGAATCAATAAGGTTTCGTCCTCGCCCAACTCTTTTAGTGAGGCCAGAATCTGATCAAAACACTCCCAATTACGGGCGGCACGACCAATCCCGCCATACACAACCAAATGCTTAGGATTCTCGGCAACCTCGGGGTCCAGATTGTTCTGGAGCATGCGATAAGCGGCTTCGGCCACCCAGGTTTTACAGGTTTTTTCAGCACCGCGTGGTGCACGGATTTCGCGGCTTTCGTCCCAGCGTGGATCGTTGTTCATGATGTATTCCATCCTATTTCGGTAGTGTTGGCTGGCGCAAAGTCAAACTCAGTCAAATTAACTAAACTAACTCAAGCTAACTCAATATATACGTTCAACGCGCTTCTAAAAACCAGATGATGACCAGTCTTTGAAATAAGTTTAAGTTGTATATACAACTTTTGCAACTGGATTTTTGTATGAGACAATATGCAAGATTATATTTTTATGTTTTTTCAATGCCACCACCTTAGTTACAAGGAATCCTGTGTCAAACCAACAAGAAAACGCACCTGTGTTCCAACGTATCAAGGATTATTTACTAAAAGAAATTCAGTCCGGCACATGGAAAGAAGGTGATGCGATTCCGTCCGAAACTGCGCTAGCAGAGCAGTTCAGCGTATCCCGCATGACGGTCAACCGGGCTGTGCGAGAGTTGACCAGTGAACAAATCCTGACACGCATCCAAGGCTCAGGCACCTATGTCGCGCAGCATAAATATCAGGCAACCTTAGTAGAGATTAAAAGTATTGCGGAAGAAGTCAGAGCGCGCGGTCACGTGCATCGCAGTCAATTGCATGAGCTAGTCGCGGTGGCTGCAAGTGACATACTGGCGCAACAATTTAAGGTGAAAATAGGACATCCGCTTTTCCATTCGGTCATCGTACATTTTGAGAATGATATTGCGATTCAGGTAGAAGACCGCTGGGTCAATTCGGATATTGCACCTGACTATCTGGAACAACATTTTATGACCATGACACCGAATGAATATCTGATGGTGGTAGCGCCCCTAGAAAGTGTCAGCTACCGTATTGAAGCGTTGTTACCGTCTAAACAAATCGCGACGATGTTAAATATCACCAGCAAGGAACCATGTTTGCTATTACACCGTCAAACAATATCCAAGGCCAAAATCGCCACGATAGTCACGATGTGGCATCCGGGCCAACGTTATCAGTTTGCAGGTAGTTTTTAACGTAATCCTTTGCTGACTAAACTCAGCAAGCAAACTAGGCTGAACAAACCAATTGAACAATATAGAACCGATGCGCTTTTTCTCCTTTCCCCGTTTTGTCTCCTCTGCTAACTCGCTGAATAAGTAAATCACACTAGCGCGGCTGGCAGCATTGTTACTCGTCACGACACTCGCGGGCTGCGGCAGTTTTGGGAGCAATCTCGGCAATAGTAAAGTCGCTCTCAAAGAAGAAGAATTTGGCTCTGCCGATGTCTTCACCCATAGTTTTCCCGGATCGGAAAAAACGGCTTGCGAAGCCGCCCGCCGCGCTTTGCTCAGCCAGGGTTATGTCATCAGCGAATCTAAAACCGCCTTCGTCAGAGGCCGCAGAAAATTCCAACACGATAGTGATATTCACGCCGAGATTGAATTTACGGTAGTCTGCGCCGCCGACAGCAAAGGCAGCAACAGCACCACCGTTTTTGCCAATGCGGTACGCGACCGTTACTCGCTAAAAAAGAGCAGCAACTCCGCCAGCATCGGGGTCGGTGCACTGGGCTCGGTATCGTTGCCATTTGGCGCCAGTGACGATTCTCTGGTCAAAGTCGCTAGCGAAACGATACCAACCGGTGATTTTTACGATAAATTTTTTAAATTAGCAGAACGCTATATGGATGACTCTTCGGTTGAAACCGATAAGGATGAGGATAAAAAAGAGTCGCCAGCCTCTTCTGACAATAAGAAATTGACTACGCCAAATCAGTAAGCCAAGGTTGTCACTGTTCTATAGTGAGCGACAATAAAAAAAGCGATGCAGATTTTTCTGCATCGCTTTTTTACTAATACAAACCCGATACAAACTAAGCGAACAAATTACTTCGTAGTTTTATCTTTACGAACACCAGCTGCTGTTGCAGGCAGGTATTTCAAAGGATCGTTCATACCGACGATATACGCCGTTGCGATAGTACGTGGCTTCATGCAAGTCGCGCTCAACACTTTAGAATCTGCTGAGATATCATTAGTGCAAATCGTCAGATCCTTGACTGTGTCTAAAGAAATACCAGCAGCCGCAGCAACCGCGACCACTGCACCAGCACCAGCACCATTTGCGACCAAGGTATCAACCGTGGCTTGCAAATCTTTAGTGCTTGTCAGCGCAGTAAAAATACCATCAACTGAAGTATCCACTACTGTATTCGCTGCTGATGCAACTGAAACAAACCCTGAAACCAACAACATACCGACAACTGCCTTTGAGACAAATTTTTTCATGGCGACTCCTGTAATGATTGAAAGCCTGGCGAGGCTGTTTTGATTCTAATTAAGTTTGGATCAAATTAAAAGGACAGAGTTGTATCCATGCGGCAATTAACTCTTTGATTAACAACAGTTTGTTCAATTTATAAAACAAACTGTGCATCAATCGACAACTTTTAGAGGTTTTACACCTGATTTCAAACCCCTTGCGGACTATTGTAACGATTAGCGTTGCGGATAGGCTCTTTGGAATTAGCCGAGGTTTTAGCAAATGCCTCTTTAGCGCGTTGATAACCGTATTGCCACTGCGCTTCAATATATTGCACATAAGTGTCATAGCTATCGGGCATGATCAGGCTAACCCGGTTACGCCTGAAAGCCAGCTTCTTTTGCACCTGTTCGCGTGCTAGTGCAATGCTGATATCTGAGCTGTCAATCCAGGTATCCGCAAATTGATGATGGACGTACCGTAAGCGCTGATTGCCGTTAATGCCCAACACCGCACGCAAAGCAGGAATCGCAAAGGTCTGATCAAACGACTCTTTAAATTCCATCGTGACCTCATGCGCCAGCCGTCGGGCTATTTCGATGGGAAATAAATCAAGCACGCCACCGATATAGTGTTCCATCTGCCCGGTAGCCGGACGACGATAGCTGTGACAACGGAAATAAAACATGTCAGATACCGAAATTCGCACCGCCTCTGCCAAAGGCATATCGACATCAATCAACAGTTGTGGCGCAATCGCATGATTCCCCCACATCGGAGCGCTGAATGGCGATTGAATACCTTGCAATAGTGTGGCTGTTCGCTGATCGCAAAAAACGGTTTCTTCAAATAATTTACGATGGCCACGCGGCTGCCCCACTTCTTCCGGCTGGTATAACAGCTTGCCGCCGATAATCGCAACCGCTGGTGCCCCAGCAGCTTGACTTGGACTTACAGTTGGCAATGGCAAATTAGGCGGTATCTCAAACATATAATCTTGAAATACATCCGGTATCTTGGGCGTATTTTTCGAAGACAATTTGCGCTTAATCGCCTGAATCAAAGAGCGATGAATCGCCGCTTGCGATGTCGATTGCAGACTCGCCCAAAACTGATACATCTCATGCGAACTAAGCCATGCCTTGCGCTGTTCATCATCCGGCAAAGCCTGGATCAGTGCCGCCGCAATCGCTGCGCCGCAACTGGCTAATAACAGATCAGGTGTTTTCCCGGCATCACGCGCTGCGGCATACATGCCAAGATAAATGCCAAAACGAAAGCCACCGCCAGCCATGACCATGCAGCGTTGATATTGAGGAAGTTGAGTAGAAATAGGGGGATTTGTGCTTGAATTCATCGCAACAAAATACCACAACAACGATGAAGGATTAAACAGAAATTGCGTTTTGCTGTTGCAACGGCGCATTCAAACGTGTAGCCAAACAACAGCTTGATCGTGTACTGATTTAGTACCTGTTTAGACTAAGTAATTAGGCTCACTTGGTTGACTAACTAAGTTGAGTAGCTAAGTTGAGTAGCCAAGTGAAAAACTGAGTGCCGTAAAAAACCCGTTCAGCGAACATGCACAAAGCGCAAAAAGCAATCTCGCTTACTTTGTACTCGATACGTTTCTATAATTATTTTTTCTTTTTAGCAGAAATTCCATCTAGTCAAAAATAGAGATAATTTTATATACTCCCCATAATTTTTACCAAAATAGCCTTATAGACCAATAATTACCTGGACAATTAAATATACTAATAAGGAGTATCCATAAACCGTCTATAGAAAAAGAGGGGCTTAAGCAAATATCGCCAGCACCGGATAACGACGCCACTCTGGTTCAGCATACCGCTGGCAATGCGTAAAAATAAAACTCAGCACGGCATTCTGGTCACTCAATAATTGGGGCTGATCTGCTTTCCATGTAGCGAATTGCGCAGCCAGTGCTGGCTCCTCACGGAGTAATTCTTCTGCCAGGTCTTCAAATACGTAATCGGAGAACGCTTCTTTCTTCTCTAATACGCTATTAAAAAATCCCCAACGGAAAAAGCTGTCATGTGCCTGTGGCTCCAAGGTTTCGACCGCATACCGCGCTTGGTCCTGATCCAGCGTAATCCAGATATCACCCGCCTTGATCTGATGGGTGCCAGTCTGTGTGCTCAGCTCCATGTCGTCATGAAATAAATGACCTTCATAGGCATGTGGGCGCGATGTAACTGAACGAATTTGGTAGGTCTGTGCCTGCACAATGCGGTCACCGGCAATTCGCTCGATCTTGACGCCATTCCACTGCAAGCGCTCAATCGCAGCGCGCCATTGCTGGGGTACGACATAGGCGATCGGCGCAGGGACTACGACTTCTGGTTTGAAATGATTGTAGTATGGAATATCCTTTTCCCATGCTTGATGTTTGTCGTAGTACAAACGACTGTAGTCGCCTACTGCACTGGGCTTGTAGCAAGCCTCGTAGCCTTTAAAACGAACCGTCGAAACATGCTCGTCATCCCGGCGCCATTGCACGGGCCAATGGGTGCGGGTTTTTCCCTGCTGTTTGGCGGCTTTCCGCAATTGCTGGATTTGTTCAGCATGCTTGATCGTGAACTCCAACGCGACCTCGACCAGCGCGCGCATGGATGCGTAGCGATCGGCGAAGGGTTTTAGCATATGCGTTTCTGGCATAAAACCGATGGTGTGATGCAAAGCGGCGTAGCCCGTAGAGAATCGCGCAGTTTCTAAAAACTCTTCTATCCCTTGATCGGGACTGTCTTTGATCGGATTCACATAAGGACAAGTCGGCCAGCCGCGTTGCGCCATATCTGCAAACATCACCGGCAGCATCTGCTCGCGCAAAAACTGCCCCAGATCACCGCCGAGTTTATCTGTTTGGGTATGGATCAAGGTCATCGTGTAAGGATAATCTGCCCCGTTGGAGGTGTGTGTATCCACCATCACGTCTGGATCCCAGGCAGTAAAAAACTGATTAAAAACTTGCGCGTTCAAGCTATCGCACTTAATGAAATCACGATTTAAATCCAGATGCAGACTATTCCCGCGGAATCCGAACAACTCGGGACCGTCTTGATTCACCCGCGATGTATTTTGTCGGTTGTGACAGCCATCCACGTTATAAATCGGAATAAAAATAAACGCGGTACGACCTAGTTGTGCCAACCGCTCTGGCATCACACACCAGTCGCGCACCAGCGCCATACAGGCATCAATACCTTCGGGCTCACCAGGGTGTATGCCGTTATTATTAAAAAATACCGGACGCTGTTCACCTTTGATTTGCTCGCGATCAAATACGCCATCCGCAGTCACCACACCAGCATGAATAGGCACACCGGCATCCGAGACACCAATCTGACTGAAGTGCAAGACATGAGGGAAAGCCGATGCCAGCTTTTGATAAAAGCCAATGCACTGATCCCAGGTCGTCGTTTGGTTTTGATTACCGAGTTCGTAAGGTGTTTGCAGGTCTGTTGACATAGTTAGCGTCCAAGGTGAAGAAGATATCCAAGGTATGCAGCACGCATCCCGTGATCATCGATTGAATACGTTAGCAAAAATAATTACCGTGATTTTGCCTGAATTAGACTGGTAGCGAGCGATATTATCTTGGTACACAGGCAAATCTCGCACAGTCACGAATCACGTAAAATACACCAACCCACAACGCCCCAGGAGCCTCATCTTGACCAACGCCGAAATCGCCGCCTTACGCCTGAGCTGTCACACCATCCTCCCCGGTCACCGTCAACTACCGCCAGCGGGACAGTTTGCCGCCATGGCGCAATGGTGCGAAGCCAACCATGTCTTGCATGACACTTATGGTGAGGGTGAATTAGTCCAACACTTTGAACAAAAAATCGCTCAGCTATTAGGTAAAGAAGCCGCCTTATTTTGCATTACCGGCACCATGACGCAGGTCACCACCTTGCGACTCGCTTGTGCCGAACGTGGCAGCAATTTGGTGGGGTTACATCCAAGTTCACATATTTTTATCCATGAAAACAGCAATCATGAATTGCTTGGCCATTTTAACGCCCTCAGAATCGGCAATCCACATCGCCCCTGGACAGTAGACGATCTCAAGGCGATACCAGAAAAAATTGGTGCCGTTCAATACGAATTACCCATGCGAGAAATCGGCGGGCAACTCCCTAGCTGGCAACAACTTCAGGACATCAAGTCCTACTGCCAGCAAGAGAATATTCATCTACACATGGACGGCGCCCGCTTGTGGGAAGCACAAAGCGGATTTGCTAAGCCTTTGCACGAGATCGCCGAGGGTTTTGATTCTGTGTATGTCTCGTTTTACAAAGGCATAGGCGGTCTCGGCGGCGCGATGCTAGTAGGCAGTAAATCACTGATCGATCAGGCACGGGTCTGGATGCAAAGACAAGGCGGCAACGTATTCCGCCGCTCGCCTTATGTCGTCGCAGCAGCGATGCAATTTGATCAGCGTCTGGCCGATATGCCCGCCCTATTCCAACGCACAAAATGGCTATATCGGCTGCTGACAGACTATCTGCAATTAAAAGCCAATCCAACGCAGCCTCAATCTAATATGTTGCACCTATACTTACCCGTCAATAAAGAGCGCGCCACCGATATCCGCAACCAGATCGCGCGCGAACATGGCATCTGGTTATTCGGCAATGCCGTGCACACGGCACTGCCAGAACAATGCATGTTTGAATGGTATGTCGGCGATCAATTGTTAGTGATGAAGGACATTGATGTGAAGAACGCGCTTACGTTATTTGTAGAGAAAATTTTGGAAAAGCTTTGATGGGAATTTATAAAAACTCTTGAGTCGACCTACAACATTGCGCATAAAGCTATTTTTCTTACCAATCCTGCTTGAGACACGCGGGAATGACATGCTTAGAATTTGCATTGTTACTAATGGCCTTCGTTATGAATAAAAGATTTTAAAAAAATTTCTGATTTAGATGTCCAATATAAACAAGGCTTACAGAGCAAAAATGGCTTGTAAGCCTTATTTCATAAGGATACTCATTAAAAAATTTTAAATATTCCTATTACATTAGGTTGATATCTGAGAATTATCGTTTTTTTTTCCCACTAAATAAATCAAAAACAAAATCACAAAGACGCCATCCAATACAATCACAGGCTGCATCGGCTTTAGGGCAGGATCATTCAGACTCATCAGCAAAACACCAACCAGGCAGATTTTTTCTATCGTGACGGCGACAATGACTGGGGTACGACACTCAGGGTGGCTGGCGGAATAAATCAATAAGCCGCCAAGGCAAGCGACTAACAGACCCCAATGACGGGCGAATAATATGCCTGCGCTATCGGTTACCACTAATTTTTGTGCCTGCAATAGGGGCAAGGGTGCGATAAACTGTAGGCCTACCAGCAGCATGATGCCGCCAGCGATGTAGAGGATGAGTTTGATGTGGCGCTGAATCATGTTGTCTCCTGTTGGTATTTCGTTTTATTTTATTTCGTTTTTTGTTCTGGTCAACAGATAATCTATTTGGCCTAGACTGTCAAACTCTGCTTTATGTGCACTGCGTCAAGTCAGTCACATAAACGACTTTATTGAAGCTCATGCAAACCAAGCCGTTTAATTCTGTTTTTAATTCCTATCTGATTTATGTCGGCGTAGCGCTGGCCTCTGCTGGTGTGGCGCTCTACACGCCGCTGATTGTGTCGGAGACCGGTAAGTCTTTTTCTGGCACCTGGGCGGCTTCTATTTTATTTGGCTTGAATTTGGGCCGCGTAATCGGCTCGTATTTGGGTAGCCGCTATCCCAAGCTGGCGAATCATCCATTTTCTGTCACAGGCAATATTTTGCTGGAAGGTTTTGCCTTGTATTGCATGGCGTATTTGCATCAGGCCTGGGCTTTGGCCTTGTTTGCGGTATTGGCAGGATTGGGAAGCGGTTTGTCTTTTCCCGGCCTGAAAAATTATTTATTGAAATTAAAAGAATTAGATCAATCTTCTTTATTCAGTCGCCTGGCCTTTGCGATACGCATGGGCTTGGTGCTGGGATATCTGATGGCGGGCTGGGTGCCGGTGCATAGCCTGAAAATAGTGTTCTTGATTGTATTGATCACGTTTATCGCTTACGCCGTTTTTATGTTGTATGCCATGCGCGCGATTGCCGGGCATGAGACGGACTACCTAGCTACCCTGGCAGTCAAACAAGCAGCATCGGCGGCGGCGAACAGTCAAGCAGAATCAGCGGCGTCACTTGCTCCTTCTAAAAAATTGCCGCGCCTGTTTATGGTGTCGAATGCGGTGTTCTGGTGCTTTGCGGTCCAGCCTATGATTGGCTTTAGTCTGCACATCCCCAAGTTTACGCCGGATATCCCCGTCTCTACCCCGTTCTGGTTGGCAGCGTTAGTCATTATCTTTTTCCAGATACCGGTGTCTAAGCGTGCGGTGCGGATACGCGACCATTTCCGCTTCTTACAGATTGGCTACAGCTGTCTGTTTGCGAGTTTTGCGTTGATGGTGGTCGCAGGAGGCCACAGCAGCGCGGTGATTGTCTCTGCGATTTTGCTCTCGTTTGGGCAAGTGTTTTATGGTCCGTCGTTTGACGTTCTTATTGCAAGACATTCAACAAGATCGTCGGAAGATACCGGCAAATTGATGTCGCAACAGATTTTTTATCAAAGCACAGGGACAATGATCGGCAGCCTCGCGGGCGGTGTGCTGTTTGATCTTGCCCAAACCATGCAGATGCCTATACTGAACTGGCTATTACTCGGCATAGGTAGTTTGGGAATGATAATCTTAAGCCGTAAAAAAATTCCTGATCTGTATCGTCGCTCTTAAAGCTGTGATTCTTAGAGCTGCGATTCTTAAAGCTGTGATTCTTAGAGCTGCCATCAGTCAATCAACAAACGCCCAGAAAAAAAACTAAGCTGCTCGCAGAAAACAAAAAGAACTTTTCTCTATTTGGATAGGTCAAACGGCATAATTTCAATATACTCCCCAATATTTTTAAAAAATAATGCCGATTGCCCAGCAATCTTCTGGACAACCTAAATATACCTACCTCCAGTATTTATTTCAACCGAATTACACATCGACTTAATACATCTGATTAAACCGCTAACCTGATCACTATGGCTAAGCCAGAGTAATTGAAAACAGATCAAATAGTTGCCCAAAAGCATTTTTACGCCTAGTATGAAGCAGCTATTCACTAGGCTCCCGTCCACATCAGCATATCAATACAGCATTATGAAAACAAAAAATCTCCTTCTCGGTACATTGTCCTTGCTCTTTTGCATCCATTCCTACGCAGAGACAGGCGTAACCAGCAAGGCAATTCTGGTCGGCCAATCCGCAGCTTTATCAGGACCAGCGCAACAGCTAGGGACAGAGATGCGCGACGGCGCGCTAGCCTACTTCGATCATGTCAACGCACAAGGCGGCGTTGCAGGCCGGCAGATCGTGTTAAAAACACTAGATGATGGTTATGAGGCCGACAGAGCAAGCGCAAACACAAAAGAGCTAATCGATAAACATGATGTTTTCTCCTTGTTTGGTTATGTAGGCACGCCGACTTCCAATGCAGCTTTGCCCTTAGTTGCCAAAGAAGGGATTCCTTTCTTTGCACCATTTACTGGTGCTGAGTCTTTGCGTGAGCCGTTTAATCGCAACGTCTTTAATATCCGCGCTAGCTATTTTGAAGAAACCGAAAAAATCGTCCAACATATAACGACATTGTCGATGAGCAGAATTGCTGTGTTTTATCAAAACGATGCTTACGGCAAAGCCGGCCTAGAGGGCGTTACAAAAGCATTAAATAAACGTCATATCGAGGTCATCGGCATTGCTACCGTTGAGAGAAATAGTGTTGATGTGGCGCCAGCGGTTGCCAAAATAAAACAAGTAAAACCTCAGGCAGTAATTATGATCTCTGCCTATAAATCCTGTGCCGCGTTCATCAAAGAAATGGTGAAAGATCCGGTTGGCGCGCCTATTTTCTGGAATATTTCCTTTGTCGGCAGTCAAGCCCTATCTAAAGAGTTGGGCAGCGAAGGACGCGGCGTTATGATCTCGCAAGTAGTTCCAGCGCCTTGGGAAGAAATCAATCCTTTGATTAAAGAGTATAAAACCCTGTACGCCAACAAGCCTGGCAGAGAGCCGGGTTACGTTAGCCTGGAAGGATTTATCGCGGCCAAAGTCTTTGTAGAGGGTTTAAAACGTGCTGGCAGCAGCCTGACTCGCGATAGCTTTATCAAAGCAATGGAATCGATGGGAGCTTATGATGCAGGCGGATTTTCAGTGAAATTCAGCCCGACTAACCATAACGCATCTCATTTTGTCGAATTAACCGTCATTGGAAAAGACGGAAAATTTATGAAGTAACTTTAGTTTTGAACTCTGTAGTAACTGGTAGCAGATTCCTGCTGCCATTATTTTTTTCTCGCTGATAGTGAACTAGCAAGCCAGCAGACTTGGCGGGACGGACATGTTTTCAAATCGACCGCCCCTAGACTTAAGTTATGGCATGCTAAAAATAGCGTCGCACCCTTCTCTGGTCTCCTCAATGCCATCAAGTTCATCGTTCATTTCCAGATCAAATAATTCTTCAATCGCATTCATATAGCTATTGACGCGAGTGGCACCGATGAGGCGATAAATATCACCTGCTTCGTTGCGAATGCCGATGATCATTTTTTCTTCTTTGACAATATCCACGCTGACTTGCGTCAGCAAAATATTACCGATGATTTGTTTATCAATTTTGGCAACAGCTTTGCCTGGGATTAATGCAGTTTTCAAGTTGGCTCCTGTGATCGTAAGCGAATGATAACGACTTTATCAGCGTTTATCTCTAAGAACATGTTAGCATTTGACTATGCATATAAATAACACAATATTTTTATCTCATGACCAATTTCTTTTTTACCCAGCCAATTCTTTATCTCACTCTGTTTTTTTGTGCATTTTTGATCATTTTAGTCTTTTTAAAAACATCGAAAAGCAAGCCTAAAAAACGGCGCTCCAATTACAAACAAGTACCGCTGATGACACCGAATGAAATCGAATTTTTTGGCCGGCTTTGTCGCTCCTTGCCAGGGGTGCATGTATTCCCTCAAGTCGCTATGGCGGCCTTAATTACGCCCGTCGACAGTTTTCAAGAAAATCGATACGCCTATTGGAAAATCAATGAAAAGCGCGTTGATTACGCGATTTATAGCCGCAACATGAATCTGATTTGCATCGTCGAACTAGATGACCGTATGCATAATCCAGAAAAAGACAGAGAGCGCGATCAACTGACAAAAAGTGCCAATGTCGCAACATTGCGCTGGCAGTCAAAAGCAAAACCGTCTGAACTGGAGATTTTTCAAACAGTTAACCAGTTACCGCATATGCTGAATAATCCAATTTTGCCTATGGCACGTAAACCGCGAACTCCCGCCAAGTCCCGCTATCCGTCATTGCATTCCAGACACAATTCACCGCAAACTGAAAATCTGGTAACGCAAGAGCTTCTTGCAAAATACCCAAACCAGTAAAGTCGAGCATGGGTGTGGCCACTGTTGCGATTGGTTTTCTTGTTTGAAGCGGCACATGTGACA